>NZ_JBEYYF010000020.1:0-123286 GCF_040645415.1 Pseudonocardia sp. NPDC046786
GCTGCGCAAGATCACATTCAAGCGATCTTGCTCCGTGGCGGGCCAGAAGCCGGGAGCCACGCCGAACCGCCCATCACGCAAAGTGCGCCAGAGCCCGGATCTTGACGTGGATCGCGTCGATGAAGATCACCGGGTAGACCGGGTCGAGTGGCCGGTTCTGCCACTCGACCATCGCCTCGATGACCTTGTCGGTGATCGTCGAGATCGTCTGCCGGGACACCTGGGCGCCGTAGACCTCGGCCAGGTGAGCCTGGACCTCCCCGGTGGTCAGGCCCTTCGCCGACAGCGACAGCACGAGCTCGTCGACCCCGGACATGCGGCGCTGCCGCTTGGCGACGATCTTCGGGGTGAACGAGCCGTCCCGGTCCCGGGGCACGTCGAGCTCGACCGGCCCGGCCTCGGTCAGCACGGTCTTCGACCGGTGACCGTTGCGGGAGTTCCCGCCGTCACGGCCGGCCGGGTCGTGGGACTCGTAGCCGAGGTGATCGGTGATCTCACCTTCCAGGGCGGATTCCAGGACCCGCTTGGTCAGCTGCGCGAGCAGACCATTCTCCCCGGTCAGCTCCAGCCCGTTCGCCCGTGCCTGGCCGGCGAGCTGGGCGATCAGCTGCTCATCGACCGGGTCCAGCCCGGCTGGGCCTGCACCCTCGGCAGGGCCGTCGGTTACCGCGTCGAGGTCAACCACCGGCTCGTCTGCCAGGTCTGTCATCGGGTCCACACTCCTTGATCGGAGTTACACCGATGTTCTTACAGTCCCTCACAGGTCTGAACGTAGCCGAGGTTCGGGTCATCGCCCGGAAAGACGGTCAACGCCGCGCATGCCCGGCAGCCAGCACGGTCCCGGAGAACGTGTGAACGCCCAACTCGAGTGCTGGGCCGGCATACGCAGGATCCACTGCTGCCAGTTTCGGGCGACCGCGCTGGTCAACGCGATCCAGGTCCTCATCCTCGCTCGTTGATGCCGAGTGGAAAGTTTCATTACTGCACTGTGGCCCCTTCACGCTCTAAATTCAGAAGAGTCGGTAAAGGCCGGTGCGTTCGAGCGAATAGGTAGCCGATTCGACGCTACTCCAATTCTTCGTGAGTTCAAGCGCGGCGTGGATCGGCACGTGGAGTGCGCCCCGCCGTGGCCGCCGCCTTTATGCGGTGGTGGTGTACGCGGCGGCGATGATGCCAGACAGGGCGGTGCGGGCGGATTCGAGTTCCGCGATGCGCTCAGCGATGCGGATCTCCTCTCGCTCGAACTCGGCTATAAGATCTTCGCACGCTGGGATGAGGAATTGCCCGTCATCGACCATGCACGGCAACACTTCGCGGGCCATGTCGGTGTTGATGCCCGCGGCCAGGAGGAATCTGATCCTGCGGACCTGTTCGACGTCCTGATCGTTGTAGGAGCGATACCCGTTGGGCTGCCGGGTTGGTTCGAGGAGCCCTTGCTCCTCGTAGTAGCGCAGGGTCCTGGAGCTCACGCCCGCGCGGCGACCCAACTCGCCGATCTTCATGACCACACCTCTTGCAGGGCTTGACCTTCACGTCAACGTCAAGCTTTAGCGTAGCAGTCATGATCTCCCCCCGAGACCCTCAGCGTGCGACCGACGCCGCCACCGCCACGACCGTAACCGTCATCGGACTCGGACCGATGGGACGCGCCCTCGCGGGTGCACTCCTTGCGGCAGGTCACCGGGTCACAATCTGGAACCGTACCCCCGGCAAGGCCGACGACCTCGTCGCCCACGGTGCCCACCTTTCGCATTCGCCCGCCGAGGCACTGGACGGCGCCAGGGTAGCGGTGTCCTGCCTGGTCGATGACGACGCTGTCGCCTCCGTCGTCGAACAGGCCTCTGGGGGCGCGAACCTGAAAGGGCTAGCGCTGGTGAATCTCACCGCTGACAGTCCCGCCCGCACCCGCGTCCTGGCAGACCAGCTTGCCACGCACGGCATCACCCTCCTCGACGGTGCGATCATGACGCCCGCGGCCGCGATCGGAACCGGGGCGACCCGCATCCTCTACGCCGGGCCATCACAGGCCTACGACGATCACCGCGACCTGCTGGCGGCGTTCGGGGGCAGCGCGTACTACCTCGGCGAGGACATGGCGGCGGCCGCGACCTATGACGTCGCGCTGCTCTCGCTGTTCTGGACCTCCATCGCAGGCCTGACCCAGGCATTCGCGCTCACTCGCGCCGAAGGACTCGACACCGATGAGTTCACCCCACACGCGGTCGCGATGAGCAAGCTCGTCACGGACCTACTGCCCGGCCTGGCCGCCGACTTCGCCGCAGAACGCTACTGCGGCTCCGACAGCGCCACCATCGATTCCCTGGCAGCGAGCCTGACGCACCTGCGATCCGCGTTCTCCCACTCCGGCCTCACCACCGGTGTGCTCGACTCGATCAGCTCCCTGGTCGATAACGCAGCGCACGCCGGACACGGCTCGGATGCTCCGATCAGGCTGACGGAACACTTCTCGCGTCAGGATCACGATTTCTCTCGCGTTCAGTGACTGGTTCGCGCGGTTGTATAGAAACATGGATAGTGAGGTGTTCTCAGTAGCGCGGTGGCAGATCGTCGCGACACACCGAGGTCGGTGAGATGAGCAGAGACTGGACAGGACCCCGGTAGATCAGGTCGGTCCGACCAAGGATCGACTCTGCTACCGAGGTCCTGCGTGCCCGATCCTGTCATCGACACCGGCGTACTCCCGATCGGGAACCCACCGTGCGCTACCTGGCTGAGCTGCTGGCCGGCGAACGCGCCCGTCGCGGCACCCGGGCCGGGCGCCGGGCCCTGGACCCGGCCGGTCAGGCGGTGGTGGTCCCGCGGTGGTTCCTCGACACGAACCGGGTGGTGCGCCTGGCAACGGACAACGAGAGCAGCATCGCGACCGCCTACCGTTACCTGCACGAAGGCATCGACGTCCTCGCCTCGGCCGCGCCCTGGCTCCACGGCGCCCTGATCGCCGCCCGTGCAGCCGGGCACACCCACGTGAGTCTCGACGGCACCCTGATCGCCACCGACCGGTGCCGCGCGCTCGGACCTACCGCTGGGGTGGACCTGTGGTGGTCGGGCAAGCACCATCGCCACGGCGGCAACATCCAGGTCGTCACCGCACTCGACGGATGGCCGTTGTGGACCTCCCAAGTGCGACCAGGCCGCGAGCACGACACGCGCTGCGCTCGCACCCACCCCGGCCTGCCCGACACCCTGGCCGCGTTCACCGACGACACCCACGCCGCGCTGGGCGATCTCGGCTACGAAGGCGAGACCGACCGGCTCACCGTGCCGACAAAACCCGTCCCCGGCGGCGGGCGAACGGTTCAACCAGCGCACCGTCAACAGCCTGCACTCGGCCGTCCGCGCGCTGGCCGAACGAGGAAACGCCCTGCTCAAGACCACCTTCGCGGCGTTGCGGCGAGTCACGCTGTGCCCCTGGCGGATTGGCGCGATCACCGCTGCCGCGCTCGTGCTGCTCCACATCGAACACGACCGCACAACATGATCACCGCGCTACTGAGAACACCTCACTGCCACTCCGTTGACTTTCTCAAAATTCACTGCAACGGACTAATCTTGCGAGTGGATCTCCTCATAGAAGCGTTGTCGGAGCCGCCCCACGCGGGGTTCCGGAATGAATGCGGCCGCACAGGCCGACGACTGAACTTCATTCCAAACGGCAGTGTCCCAGGAAAACTGCTCTCGAAGAAGACAGTATTCGCTCTCAAGTGTTACTCCAGAAGTGGTGCGGCAATCCGTCGAGAGAGAGATCCGCACCCCTGCGCTTCTAAAACTCTCGATCGGATGTTCAGCTATATTCGCAACCGCAGTTGTCTGAAGGTTCGAGCTCGGGCACTGCTCGAGAGTGATGCTATCGTTGGCCAGCCGCTCCACTAGGGCGGAGTCGTGAATGCTCGTGACTCCGTGCCCGATCCGTTCGGCCCCTAGCTCATCAATCGCTTGCCAGACCCCCGTCGCCGAGTCCGCTTCGCCCGCATGCACCGTGACTCGCAGGTTTGCGGCGCGGGCGGCTTGGAACGCGGGAGCGTGCGGCAACAGCGCGACTCCCTTCTCCGGACCGGCGACGTCGACGCCGATGACGCCTTCACACGCGAGTGCCTCTTCGATCACCTTCCAAGAAATCTCGGGTGGGCTGGGCCGCATGCACGAGAGGATCAGGCTGTGATGGACCTGCGTAGCCTGCGAACCGGCCGATAGGCCCGCTGAAACAGCTTCAACGATCTCCGAGAGCGCCAAGCCACGACGAGTGTGCAGCTCGGGAGCGAATCGAGCCTCCCCGTGGAGAACGCCATCGACCTGCCATTGCTCAGTAAGTTCATAGGCGGCGCGCCACAACGCTTCAGGGGTCTGGAGTACATCGAGAGCGATGTCGATCGCGCTGATGTAGTCGACCAGGCTCTGACAACCGGGCGAAACCGTGGCCAGCCGGGCCGCGGGGCCCGGAAGATCGATGCGTTGCTCGTGAGCGAGCTGCTCGATGGTGGTGGGCCGGACGCAGCCATCGAGATGGCAGTGCAGTTCGACGGCCTTGTAGCGCGCGGTCACGTTGGGGTCCTATCGGTAAGCAGATCAAACAGTCGGGACTTTAACGCGGTTTCGTCGACGGCAGTCACGACTCGCATGCTCGCCAGCTTCACGGAAGTCTCCTCGCCGATCAGGAAGCGGCAGCGCACACCCTCGCGGGACCTGGCGCGCAGGACTTCGATGATCTCGTGCTGCTCGAACAGGAACGACCCGGCGTAGATCAGGATGTCCATCGCCTCGCGGGCAGAGCCGTAGCTGCTGCCAGGGTGTCGTGCGGCACCGACGCCCGGTCGGATGAAGTTTCAGGAGCTCGGCGCGACGCTCCTGGACCGGGCACCTGCTTGCTCAGAACCTCCTGCCAGAGGTACGTCTCGTCGACCTCCAGGGCGCCGGCCACTGCGACCTGGTGCGTGCGGTGCGGCAGTCTTTTCCTTGGCGATCCAGCGTTCGACCGTCTTCGGGTTCACGACGACACGCTCGGCCAATCCGGAGGGGTGCAGGCGGGAGGCGACGCTCGAGCGGCGGAGCCGCTTGTTTGTGCTTATGGGGCTCGTTGCTGCCCGTATCGGGCGAGCGCGATGGTCAACGCGATCCAGGTCCGCATCCTCGCTCGATGACACCAAGTGGAAAGAGTTCAATGGGTCTCGTTCGGGGCGGCACCCGAGCCCAGGAGGAGACGTT
Organism: Pseudonocardia sp. NPDC046786; assembly: GCF_040645415.1. Taxonomy (NCBI): domain Bacteria; kingdom Bacillati; phylum Actinomycetota; class Actinomycetes; order Pseudonocardiales; family Pseudonocardiaceae; genus Pseudonocardia; species Pseudonocardia sp. NPDC046786. The sequence continues at coordinate 5,221 of NZ_JBEYYF010000020.1, forward strand.
CGATGCGGTCTGCGGCCAGTTTGGCTCCGCCCCCGGTGTGGAGAGTGGCTGCGAGGGAGCGAGCGGACGTGGTGTACGACGGGTCGAGCAACAACGATTCGACCGCGGTCCGCACTTTCCCCGGAGGGACATCTCGTCCGCCGAGATGGTGGCGCAGAACGTGCCCTGCCCCACGGTCCGCGATCGCCTGCCCGATCAGCAGCTGCTCGACCTGCTGAGGGATCGCGACCATCGGCACCCCGAAGTGAAGCGCCTCCAGCACGCTGTTCATCCCGCCGTGTGTCACGAACACCGCAGCATGCCGAAGCACCTTGAGCTGGGGAATGACGGAGCGCACGATGATGTTCGAGGGCGTCGGCCCGAGCCGGGCGGGATCGGTGTTGGGGCCCACGACGAGCAGTACGTTCGCTGGCAGCGAGCTGAACGCGTCGACGCAGGAGCGGAAGAAGCCTTCGTCGAAGGCGTGGAGCGTCCCCAGCGACACCACGACTAGCGGGTTCGTCCGTTCGAGGAGGTTCGCGAGCTCGGGGTCGGTCTCCTCGGTGCGCACGCCGTGTTCGATGGAGGGGCCGGCGTAATGGCAGCTCGTATCCCGCCGGTCGTCCGGCGGTTGCATCCACTCCGGTATGGGGAAGATGGTCAGGTCTCCCCGTGTCGGGAACATCGGGCTGGGCGGTAGGAGTCCTCGACCAGCACCGCGGCGCAGCCGATGTCGGGCGTTGAGGGTCCCCGGCAGCGCGGCGACCGACTCCCGGACGACGGGGAGCAGCTCGCGGGCACGGAGCGCACGGAACGCGGACGAGCCGACGAAGATCGTGGTCATCAGGGAGACAGCGGGACGAGCGATGCTGGTCGCGAGCATTCGCCCCCAGAGGGCGTTCGAGTCGAACATGACGGCGTCCGGCGTCGGCTCCTCGCGGAGCCGGGATTGCAGGAACGGCAGCAGGATCGGTGTCGCCTCGAGGATTCGCTGCACGACCTTCGCCGATCCACCCCGGCCGGTCGCCTCGGCGATCACCTCGGGGGAGATCGCACCCACGGGGTATGCCCGGAACTCGGCCCCGGTCGATTCGACGAGAGGACGGAACTGTTCGGTGGCGTAGAATGTGACACCGATGCCGCGATCGGTCAGCTCGCGGACGAGTGGTGCACTGGGATTGATGTGGCCCCATGCTGGCATGGCGGCCATGATGACCTGGGGCATTGACGCCTCCTTCGGGAAGTACTCACACGGTTGTGGTGAGGTCGCGGGACCGGAACCGTCTGAATCCGACGATGAACAGTCCGGTCGTGAGGACGAGTAGACCGATGATGGCGGTGCCCGACAGGGTCTCTGCGGGGTATCTGGGCACGACCGTGAAGGGCGAGAGCTGGGGAGCCCAGCCACCGATTCCGAACAGCTCACCGAACTTGCCGACCGTCAGGGCGTAGACGACCAGGACCCAGACCGCCAGGCGGGCGAGGGCTGGGGCGACCCCGAAGAATGCAGCGGCGACCGAGATCGTGAACAACAGTGGGGCGACGTACACCAGAGCAGCGAGCAGCATCTTCGGTAGGAGGGTGGCGTCCCCGGTGGCGGTGGCGGCAGTCGCGCCGAGGCCGAGTGCACTGAGGAACAGTATGCCGACGCCGGAGAGCGTCCCCACCACGACGTAGCTCCCCAGCCAGCGGTCTCTGCTCACTCCTGTCGACAGGATCGGCTCGGCCAGCCCCTGCAGCTCGTCGTGACGTGCGCGGAGAAGGGCGAAAGCGCTTCCGTAGATGGCCGAGAAGATCGCCAGGACCGAGACGAGATGAGCGAGAAGTGCCTCGGCGGCGGACCCGGCGGTGCGCTCCACGATGTTTCCGATCTGTGTCGAGTTCGCGGCGACGCTCTCGACCTCTCCGATGAGAGGACCGTAGAGGAGGCCGAATCCGACGATTCCGAGCGTCCAGCCGATCAGACCGCCGTAGTGCAACCGCCATCGCAGCCCGATGGGGGTGGCGAGGCTCCTCGACGCAGCGGTAGCTCCCGGACGATCGGCCCACAGGCCGGCACCGAGGTCGCGACGTGAACTCAGGCCGGCGGCCAGGAGAACGGTTGCGGTACCTGCGACGACGGGGATCAGGAGCGGCCACCAGGCGGTGTCGACGAACGCGTAGGTCCGTTGCGCCCAAGCGAATGGCGAGAGCCACGACAGCCAGTACGCACCGGTCACGTCACCCACCGCGCGGACGACGTACGCCGAGAACATCAGCAGCGTGGCCATCGCGGTCGCCGGGGTCGCCTGTCCTCGCAGCTGTACCGCTACGGCGGTGACCGCGGCGAAGAAGAACCCGGCACCTGCCATGGCGAGGCCGTAGACCCAGGAACCCGTCCAGGTCACGCTGTCGATTCCCGCGCTAGCGAGGCCGACAGCCACGAGTACTGCCAATGCGAGGTCTGCGATGAGAGCGACGATCATCGCTGCACCCAGTGTAGAATGTCGGCCGACCACATTGGAGCGGAGCAGTTCCGCGCGGCCAGTGTCCTCCTCGGTGCGGGTGTGGCGAACGACGAGGAGGATGTTCATCAGGGCCACGATGATGAGCATGTAGCCCATGGCCTCGTTCGTCAGGAACGCGCCGAGTGTGTAGTTGTCCACGCCGATGCTCGGGCCCGATATCGCGATCAGGGCCGGCTGCTGCAGCATCTCGGCGCGGTCGGCGAGGTCTGCCTCGTTGCTGTAGCCGCCCGAGGCGGCTCCCAGCGTGGCGATGACGCCCGCAGCGATGCCGATGACCCAGGCCGGAAGCCGTACTCTGTCCCGGCGGAGCGCCACGCGCAGCAGGATCGGGAGTCCGGTGACCGTGCTGTCGGATCTCCGAGGGCTCGTCGGAGTCGCAGTCGTGAGTGCTGGTGCGGTCGTCATCGCTACGCCGCCTGCCCGCTCGTCTCGATGGCGTCGCCGTAGTGGCGCATGAACAGCTGCTCTAGCGTGGGCGGTGTCGAGGTCAGCGACCTGATTCCCAGCGCGTGGAGGTGACCGATCACCTCACCCATGTGCTCGCCGTCGACGTCGACCGTCACCTGCCGGTCGACCAGCCGTACGTTGTGCGTTCCCGGCACGGCCGCGATCCGGTCGGCAGGACGGACAGTGCTCGCCACGACCGTGGTGCGACTGAGGTGCCGGAGCTCGTCCAAGGTCCCGGATTCGACGATGCTGCCTTTACGGATGATCGACACCCGGTCGGCGAGCTTCTCGACCTGGGCCATGATGTGGCTGGACAGCAGGACGGTGCGGCCGCGTGCCTTCTCCTCGAGAATGACTTCCTGGAAGACCGAGTCCATCAGCGGGTCGAGTCCGGCCGTCGGCTCGTCCAAGAGCAGGAGATCCACGTCGCCGGCGAGGGCCGCCACGAGGGCGACCTTCTGGCGGTTCCCTTTCGAGTACGTCCGGCACTTCTTCGTCGGGTCGAGGTCGAAGCGCTCGCACAGCGACGCCCGCCGAGCGCGATCGAAGTTCCCGCGGAGACGGGCCAGGATGTCGATGACCTGCCCGCCTGTCAGCGAGGGCCACAGCTCGACATCCCCGGGAACGTAGGCCAGGCGGCGGTGCAGTGCCGACGCGTCGCGCCACGGGTCACCGCCGAGCAGTCGCACCTGCCCGCTGTCATGGCGCAGCAGTCCCAGCAGGACTCGGATCGTGGTCGACTTCCCCGCCCCGTTGGGGCCGAGGAATCCGTGGACCGATCCTTCGCCGACCGTCATGTCGACGCCGTCCAGTGCCGTGACGTTCCCGAACCGCTTGACCAGTCCGGCGACCGAGATCACGTCGTTCATCGTCAGCTCCTCATGTTCCGTCAGCAGGATCTTCACTGCCCATCGACTCCGACCCGGACTTCAACTTCTCGTATGCCTCCTGGTGGAAGAGGCCCTCGGTGAGCATCTCCGTTGCAGCCAGGCTCCAGGTCAGCCGCTGCCTCGTATCAGGGGCCATGAGATCGACACCCATAAGACGTTTGGCGTGGCGGTGCAACACCAGAGCACCGAGGTTCCAGAGCAGACCGACGACCGCACGTTCCCGCGGGAACTCCGAGGGTTTCACCAGGCCGCTCTGGACTCCCGCATCCAGGTAGCTCAGCGCGTCCTGCAAGGCCTCGTCGACCAGCTGGGCCACTGCCGGTGAATCGTCGGCCAGTCGGGCGGACAGGTAGCCCATCGCAGGCCCCAGCCACGGGGCCTCCAGGGACTGGACCGGCGCGAACGCTCCCCCCGAGCTCAGCAACGAGGTGTTGTGCTCGCGGAACAGGGCCAGCACGTACTCGTCGCAGGCGGTGGCCAGACCTTCCTTCGAGCCGAAGTGGTGGACGACGAGCTGGGCGGACACACCGGCGGCGGCCGCCACGGACTTCAGCGTCGCTCCGGCCACACCGTGCTCGGCGAACTCAGCGATCGCCGCATCCCGGATCCGTGCGACAGCTGTGCGGTCCGGGTCGACGAACCGGCGCCGGTTGAGCGCGCCACTCGCGCGACCGGTGGGGGAACCCATGAACTCTCCTCTGTATGTAGTGAAGTTTACTGTACTACATAAAGTCAGCTCGCGCAAACGACTGACCGCTCGAGACTTGCCTGGCTTTGAGCCGCGTGCCGCCGCCTGTGCCTTAAGCGGCGCGGCCGAGGTCAAGGCAAGGCCAAAGAGCGAGGGGAGCGTGCACCGGGCTCGGCAAGATCAGACGTTGCCCTGGACGTCGACCATCAGTCGCCAGAATCGTGTTCGGTGCTGAGCCGTCAGGGTGATCCGACGCCGAGGACACGTCGGTAGGTGGAAGGCTCGTCAAGGATGTGGAGCATGGTCAGAGCGAGGTCTGCGCGCGACATGCTGAGGCTGCGCGGCGGGCTCGCCTCTTCTCGGAGCCGTCGAGTGCCGACTGCGGGTGCGTCGGTCAGGTACGGTGGCCGCAGGACGCTCCAGACCACTGCGCTGGCGTGCAAGACCTCCTCCATCCGTGCGAGGTCGGCGTACTCGGCCCGGTAGATCCTGCGGATCACCGGAAGGAGGAACAGTCGGCACCACCAGGCTGGTCCGTCGTCCCGGCGTGCGACGGGCTGGGCGCTGACGGCGATGATGCGCGCGTCCGAGGCCGAGGCATCCAGGACCGCCCGCATGGCCTGTTCGCAGACGTCGCCTCCGGTCGAGCCGAGCGCAGAGAGGACTGCATCGGCGTCCTCGAGCAGAGGCGCCAGGCTCTCGGCATCGGTCACGTCCGCGACTTCGATGCGGAGCCGTTCGTGGGCCAGGTCAAGTTTGGCCGGGTCGCGGACGAGCGCGATGACGTGGTAACCGGCGGCAAGGGCCTGGTTGACGAGTTGTCGTCCCGTCCCCCCGGTCGCGCCGAGGATAGCGATCGTCCGGGGCGGCTGTGGCTGGCTCATGTTGTCCTACGGAGGATCGTCAGGCAGATCGGCACCGCGACAACGGTGATAGCGAGCGCCGCGATCAGCGACGCGAGTGCATCGTCGACGAATGGCGCCCCCGAGAGTAGGCCGCGTACGGCGTCGGTCAATGTGGACACTGGGTTTCCCTCCGCTATGGGCTGGAGCCAGTCGGGCATGGTGTCGGCAGGTACGAAGACGCTGCTGACGAAGGCGATCGGGAAGATGATGGAGTATCCGTACAGCTGGGTCTGGGTCGGACTCGTCGCGAGCAGGCCGATGAGGATGGTGACCCATGAGAAGGCGAGTGCCGCGACCAGGATGAGTCCCACGGCAGCCAGCACATGGAAGACCGAGCTCTGTACCCGGAACCCGAGTAGGAAACCGATGCCGAGCAAAAGCACAATCGACCAAGCCTGCTTGACCGTATCGGCCAGGATGCGTCCGGCCAAGGGTGCCCATGCCGCCAAGGGCATCGAGCGAAGTCGATCAAAGAATCCCTGGGTCAGATCTTCGTTGAGTCCCATGCCGACGTAGAGCGTCACGAAGAGCATGTTCATGACGATCACACCGGGCAACGCGTAGTCGAGGTAGCCGTCGCTGGACCCGGCGATCGCGCCGCCGAAGACGAAGGTGAATAACAGCACGAACATGACCGGTTGAATGCTGTAGTCGGCGAGTTCCCACGGGTTGTTGCGCAGCTGGATCAGCGACCGCCACGCGAGAGCGAGACTCTGGCGGAAGCCTGCGCCGGCGGTGGCGCGCGCCGGGCCAGCTGGCAGGTGAGGAGCTGCTCGGGTGGTCATGGGATGTCCTTGATCGCCGGCTCGGCGGGGAAGGGGCTCGGTCGCTCAGTCAGCCGGAAGAAGGTCTCCTCCAAGCTCGGGTCGTTCATCGAGAGTTCGGCGATCTCGAGGCCCGCGAGGCGATCGATGACCGGCTGAATTCCGTCGATGTCCTCGATCCGGGCCCGGACGCCACCCCGTGAGCTGGACAGCGCCTCTGGGAGGGCTGCTGCCATGCGCTCCTGCACCAGCGGCAGGTCGCGCGGGCGGCGCGGACGCACGGTGAGGGTGCGCCCACCCACGTGCCCTCTCAGGTCGTTCGGGGTTCCGTCGGCGACGACGCGTCCCTGGTCGATGACCACGATGTGGTCGGCGAGTGCTGCGGCCTCGTCCAGGTACTGCGTGGTCAGCAGAACGGTGACCCCGTCAGCGACGAGTTCTCGCACGGTCTCCCACAGGCCGCTGCGGCTGCGAGGGTCCAGGCCGGTGGTCGGCTCGTCCAGGAAGAGCACTCTCGAGTTCGCCACGAGGCTGGTGGCGAGATCAAGCCGTCGGCGTATACCACCGGAATAGCGACCGGCAGCCCGGTCCGCCACGTCGACGAGGTCGAAGGCAGTGAGCAGCTGGTCCGCACGGGCTCGCGCACGCTTGCCGGACATGCCCCACAGCTTGCCGATCAGGGTGAGATTATCCCTCCCGGACAGGTTCTCGTCCACCGAGGCGTACTGTCCGGTGAGCCCGATCAACTGACGCACGCGATGCGCGTTACGGCGGATGTCGTGGCCGCCTACCGATGCCGAACCGCTGGTTGCGCGGAGCAGTGTGGCGAGCATCCGGACGGTAGTGGTCTTGCCTGCACCGTTCGGGCCCAGGACGGCGCAGACCGTCCCCTCTCGCACGGCCAGGTCGATGGAGTCCACGACGGTCGTCTCGCCGTATCTCCTCGTCAACCCGTCTGCCTCGATCATCGCGCCACTGCACATGGACGTCATAGTGACGCATGTATGTGCTATTTTGCAACTCCAGTTCGCTACTGTGGCGCCTTGGTAGGCTGCTGGTGTGCGATCAGTAGATGAACCCGAGACGGCGGTGCGGGCGCGGACGCGCGCAGCTGTGCTCGACGCTGCGGCTCATGTGTGGGCGCGAAACTTCTCCGCATCATTGGGCGAGGTGGCGGATTGCGCCCGGGTCAGTCGGAGTACGTTGCGTCGCTACTTCCCGGACCGACACGCCTTGGTCGACGCCCTGCGGATCGAGTCGCAGCAGTTGTTGCTGGACGCGGCCACGCGAGCGCGTGTCGACGGATCCGGGCCGCTCGTGGCGCTCGAACGGCTGACGCGCTTTGCCGTTGATCACCACAATCGCATCTTGTTCCTGTTCGCTGACCCCAATCGCTTCGCCGACGACTCAGAAGACGAGGACACGACCCTGGTTGATCTGATCGAGCGGGCGCAGGCGGAGAATCTTCTCGTCGCCTCACTGACAGCGCGCTGGATCCAATCGAGCTTCTACGCAACCGTGCACACTGCCGCTGAGAGCATCGCGGACGGCCACCTCACGCCTAGTGAAGCCGCGGACGCGGCTGTGCGAACCCTGTTGGCGGGTGTCGGTGCTGACACTGCACCTGCCGCGGATGGACCCGGCTCATAGGATTGCGCCGCTCGTCGAGCTGCCAGGCGTGCACCGTCTTGCGCGAGACCCCGTAGCGGGCGGCGACCTCGACCACCGGGGCGCGGGCCGAGACGACTTCCATCACCGCGTGATAGCGCTGCTCCACGACGCTCAACTCCACGAGCATCAGTCCTGGCCCCTCTCGCACGACGACCGTCGTGCACAGCAGAGACCAGGAGCGGAGCGTTACCCCTCATCTGGAGCCAGCGTGTTACCCATCAAACGGAACCCGACACCCTGGCGCGTCCCTGGCGCGTCCCGGATGGTGAGGACTTTCTTTACGTCTTCAAGGGTGTCGTCTGGGCTGGAACGTTAGTGCGGCCGACGCTCGGACGTGCTACCGGCTCAGCCGCCGGCTTCGAAGCCAGCAGCGCCGGGTCCTGGCGCAGGATACGGGCGTGCAGCTCACGCAGACTCGGGTTGGGGTCGACGCCGAGGTCCTCGGCGAGGCGTCGGCGCAGGGTCTCGAACGTCTCCAGCGCTTCGTGCTGGCGGCCGAGCTGATATAGCGCCAGCATCACCGACTCCACCAATCCCTCACGGGTGGCGTAGTCCTCGACGGCGCCGTTGGCCTGGCTGAGGGCTTCCTGGAGGTCTCCCTGCTCGACAAGTGTCTCGATCAGTGCCCCCAGCGCATCGCCGCGTACCTCGTGCAGCTCGGCGACCACCGGGCTGAGCCAGACCTCCTCGGCTACATCGCCGAAAGGATCACCCCGCCACATCGCGAGTGCTTCAGCAAGGGCCTCGGCCCTCTGCGATGACGATTCCCTCCGCCGCGCATGTTGGACCGCGTTCTTGAACCGCCGGGCATCTAGCGCGCCCGGTTCCAGAACGAGCCGGTAACCACCAGGGGTATGGGTCAGCAGCTCGCGGGAGCCCGGACGCGCCTGGTCCAGGACCGTGCGCAGCCGGGAGAGCTTGGCTTGCAGCACCTTCTTGGGATTGACTGGGAGATCGCCATCCCACAGACGGTCGCTCAAGGTGTCGGCCGATACTGGTTCGCCGTTGGCGGCGACCAGGGAAGCCAGCAACAGACGAAGGTGGCGTTCAGCCACCTCCACTACTGCGCCCTCGTCGGTGCTGAGCCGAACCGCGCCCAGCACATCGATCCGCATGCACCCGATCCTATGCCGTACCCGTGGCCACCGCGTAGTTCATGACGACAGCCTGCGCGTCGCCGCCCGTGGTTGCGACGCGCGCAGGGCCCGACACACTGCGATGCTTCCAGCCTAGTGTCGTTGTTTCTTGGCGGCCCGTGGCCGCGTAGCTGACTGGGGCAGCCTGAAACAAGCCACAAGCGTTGACGGCCGACGTCGGCCGTTCAACCAGACTCCGATCCAGGTGTTCCGCACGAGAAGGTCGTAGCTGCCCAGGAGCAGCACCGGGCAGACGGTCCAGACCACGACCAGCTTGACCAGGACGGGCCACGTCAGGTCGGCGAGGAGCACGCCGGCCACCATGACGATGGGAAGGTGGATCAGATACATCCAGTACGAGGCGTCGGCCAGGTAGCGAATCCAGGCCCGTTCACGACGAACGAAGCGCACGCCGGCACCGAAGAGGCCCAGTGCCCAGGTCCACCCCGCGACTGCGACCAGGATCGCGCGGATCCCGAGCGGGACGGCGTCGGGAACAGTGAGGACCGCGACAGACAACGCCATGGCCGCCACGAGATTCCAGGCCCAGGCCCGCATGACGCGGGTCGACGCCGTGCCGCCGCCCTGCAGGCACCAACCGACGACGAACGCCCCCAGGTACACCAGGAGTGGGACAGGTTCCGGCAGGACGGTCGAGGGTTCCTCGATGCCGTCCTCGATGTGTCCTTGCAGCAGGAGGGCGCCCAGGTACGGCAGCGCGGCGAGCAGGACACCCAGCACCGGCGTGGCGAGCAGATTCCCTGCACGCGCACACCAGGTGTGCACCGTGGTCGGGCCGACCCCACGGATCAGGAGCCACCGGATGACGACGGTGACGGCGACGCACTGGAGAAGCACGTTGAGGAACCAGAGGTGCGCGGGCGAGGCGAGAAGCAGGAACCACGGTGACTGGTCGTCGTCCTCTGCGATCCGCTGACCGGCACCGTCGACGAGGTAGATCGCGACGACCGATGCCAGCATCACCGGACCGAAGATCACCAGGGGCAACAGGATGCGCACGCCGCGGTCACGCAGGTAGGCGCGGACACCGACACGGTGCAGGACCATCCGACCGAAGTAACCGGCCAGCATCATGAACAGCACCATCCGAAACAGGTGGATGACGGTCACGGCGGTGTCCGCGGTGACACTGCTGTGCCGGTCGTCCGGAACCCAGGTCCCCGCGGGCAGGAACGGCATCAGTGAGTGCAGGATGATGCCGAGTACCAGCGCTCCGCCACGCAGGGCGTCCAGCCCGTGCAGCCTCGCCGTCGAGCGACCGGGCTCGCGGTCGGCGGCGGTCATGCCTGCACCGCCAGGTTGATGATCGCGTTGACCCCGACTCCGATGCCGATCCCGCCCACGGTCCAGCCCACCGCCTTCGCGTTGTTGCGCTCGAACCAGCTGCTGATGCGGGTGAGCAGCGGGTCCACCCGGGAATGCCAGACAATCCGCAGAGCGGTCAGCACCACCGCGGGAGCGACCATCACCAGGCAGTACACCGCGAGGGCCGCGCCGAGGACGGCCGGGCCCGGCGCGGCCGCGGTCAGCAGTCCGATCGCCGCCAGGTACGGCAGCATCGTCACCACCTCGATACCGGACGCCAGGATCGCGAGCACCATCAGGCTCCGTGCCCCGGCCGGTCCGGAGTCGCCGACCGCACGGGCTCGCCAGGCCTGCAGCCGACCCGACCGGTCCTCGCGGCGTCGGATCCGTGCCTCCAGCCAGTAGCTGAGTGCGACGAGGGCGATTCCGGTCGCCAGCTGGGCGACGCGCAGCGGGGTCTCGGGAACTCCTGTGACGAGGCTGCGCGCGGCGGTGAGTGTCGTGGCCGCCCCCGCGGCGAGGGCCAGGCCGACGACGAGATAGAAGGCGGCGACGGTACCCAGATAGACCGCGATCCGACCGGCGCGCACCCGACCGGGGGCGAGCAACAACCAGATCGGGATCAGCAGGGTCCCGAAACTGGTGCTGTCGACCAGGCTCAGTCCGACGAGTACAGCGATCAGGCCGGTGCTCACCGCGCACCAGCGAACAGTCGGTCGAGGTGGGTACGCACGGCGGTCCGGACGGTGTCCCTGTCGAAGGGCGACCCGGTCGCCGTGGCGTGCAACACCAGGCCGTCCATCAACGCCACCAGCGCCATCGCCTCCTGGGACGGGTCCAGGGACGGAGCCATCTCACCGCGCCGCTGGGCACCTGCAAGGGCCCGGGTGAGCCCGTCGAGCAGTTCACGGGTCGCATCGACGTGGATGCCACGCTTGGTGGCGTCGCTGAGCGTGGCTTCGATGAACGCCAGCCACACGCGGCTCTCGTGGGCGCGCTCGTCGTTCAGCGGCAGCTGGACCACGATGATCTGCTCGACGATCGTGCGCACCTCGGGTTGATCCAGTGGAACTGCCGCGACCCTCGCGCGGGTGCGCTCGTAGACGTACTCGATGCCGAAGCGCAGGAGGTCATCCTTGCTCGCGAAGTAGCGCTGTACGAGCCCGACGGACACGCCGGCGGCGTCGGCGACCCGCCGGATCGTAGTGCGTTCAAGGCCGTGTTCGGCCACGACGCTCATCAGCGCCTTGGCGATCTCGTGGCGGCGCTCATCGGCCGGGCGGTTCTCGGTCACCATTCAAATATTACATACATATTTTTTTCTGTCCACCGACGAGCGAGGACGTGGTCCGGCGTCCCAGTGGCCTTGAACGTGAGCGCCGTCGTTGGGGTCATCTGGGGACTACATGCCTTGTGACCATGAACGCTGCGCACTCGGGACGTGTCCGCGAGAGGTGTCTCGGACGCCTGGTGACGTGCGGATACGTCACCTCCCACGTCCAAGAGGTCCAGGGGTGAGCGTCGGCAGCATTTCGGCAGCGGGCGTCGCACGGCTGCTCGTCTCGCGGTGACACCCGCGGTCACGTAGCCGCAGGTCAAGACGCACGTGCCGGTCGTTCTCGACACTTCCTGACACGTCGGAGCGCCCTTCACACCGAAGAGGTCACTGGTTCGATCCCAGTATCGCCCACAGTCAGAACCCCTGGTCACAGGCTCGACGAGCCGGATGTGACCAGGGGTTTCGTCGTTTCCCGGGGTGTTCCCGGAGCATTTCCGGAGCATCGCTCATTCCGGAGCGACGGACGCTCCGCCGTCGTCCGGGTCGTCCTCGTCGTCGAGGGCCTGGAGGATGCGCTCGCTGTTGTCGGTCCGCCGGGTGTAGAGGTCCAGCGTCGTCGAGGACCGCTCGTGGCCGAGGACCCGCTGCACCATGTTCGGCGGGACGCCGTCGTCGACGAGCCAGGTGGCGTACGAGTGGCGCAGGTCGTGGAACCGCAGTCCGCCGGACTGGTGTCGTGCGACGTGGTGCACGGCGGGGGACTCGGCCCGGAAGTCCTCCGTGTGCTCCTTGCCCGCGGCGTCGGTCCACCGCGCCCGGTACCGGTCACCGACCGAGGTGACGCCGCCGAGCAGGCCCGCCCGGACCAGTGAGGGACGCCAGATCCGCGACCGGAACAGCGTCCGCCGCAGCGGCGCCCCGACCTCATTGGCGAAGACCGGTGCGTTCGGCTCGGTCGGCCACCGCTCCAGGTGCTCGCGGATGATCGGCAGGAGCCAGCTCGGCAGCGGCACCGTGCGGCGTCCGGCACGGCTCTTCGGGAACGGCTTGAACGAGGTGGTCCCGGCGACCTCCACCACGGTGCGGATCACGACCAGCCGGGCGGCGTCGAGGTCCAGCGCATCGGTCCGCAGCCCCACGACCTCGCCCCAGCGCAGACCGGCCCCGGCCGCCGTCGCGACGACGCCTCGATGCTGCTCGGGAACTGCGGGCAGCAGCCGATGATGGAGGTCCGCCCGGCTGATGATCTGTTCGTGGGTGTCCCGGGTGCGGGCGCGCGGCACACGGACCTCGTCGGCCGGGTTGAAGGGGATCAGCCGGTTCCGGACCGCGGAGCGCAGTACCGCCGACGCCAGGCGTAGCGACTCGACGACGGTGGCTCGGGACCGTCGGGTGCCGAGGTCGGTCGCCCATGCCTGGAGCGAGAGATGGTCGACCCTCGACAGCGGCACGTCGCCCCAGCGCGGCAGGACGTGGGTCTGCATGATCGACCGGTCCCGCGCGGCCGTGGTGATCTCGACGTTCCACGTCGCCATCCACTCCGCGGCATGGGCACCGAACGCCATCCGGCCGGCGTGCGGCGAGACGTAGGCGCCACGGGTCTGCGACGTCTCGATCTCGGCGAGGAACGTCGTCGCGTCCTTCTTGAGCCGGAACGTCTTGGACCGCTGCTTGCCCGACGGATCGCGGAAGTACGCCCGGTACCGGCCCTCCGGGGTCTTGTCGATGAAGCCCATCAGGCCACCGCCCCGATCGCGGTCGTCTGCTCGGTCTCGCCGTCGAGCCAGGCGTGGAATCGCTTGCGCGGGATCAGCCAGCGACGGCCGACGCGGGTCGCGGGGATCTCCCCGTTGCGCACGGACTCGTAGGCGACGCCGCGGGCGATCCCGAGCAGCGCGGCGACCTGGTCGACGGTGTAGGCCAGGGACTCGGTGCTGGTCATGACGTCCTCCCGTGCTCGGTGGGCTGGGTGCTGCGGGTGCGGCGTTGTTCGCGTCGTCGTTCGGCGATGCCGAGGGCGATTTCCCGTTCGGCGTCGTTGCGGTGCCCGATGTGGACGACGGCCCAGTCGTTGACCACCAGCACCGACGCCGCCTCGGCCGGTGTGTCGAAGGCTGCGAGGGTCTCGCTGAGTCGGTAGGTGCGTCGGTCGCCGCGGATCGCGCCGAACGTCGTGGAGTAGGCGCGGGACTTGGTGAGGAAGTGGCCGCGGAACCCGAGCATGTGCGCCCACCGGCGCAGGTTCAGCCCCTCGTACTCCTCGCGCCCGCCGAGCTCCCACGCGGTCTCGATCAGCCGCCGGTGGTGCGCGGTGATGTCGAGGTGGCGGACGTGGGCGATGTCGCGGATCGGGCGGTCGGTGGCCTCGGATTTGCCGGTGCCCTTGGTGGCGTACTTGGCGACGTAGGCGGCCAGGGCTGAGTCGGTGATCTGGCCGGCGTCGTTCTCCAGCGCGGCCGCGGTGGTGGAGGTGATGGGGCGGACGTCGACCTGCGGGCCCCATGCGAGTGCCAGCGGGACGCCGTCGGGCCGGTCGACGACGAGCGAGACGGCGCGCGCAGCGTCCCGGATGGCGGCGGTGAGCCCGTCGGCGGTGATCCCTGCGGGTGGGGTGGTCCAGGGACCGTCGGGGCCGTCGAGGCGGACGACGGCGTGGAAGTGGACGAGTCCGCGGCGTTGGTACTCGGCGACCTTGGCGTAGGACAGGCGGGCGTGGGCGCGGAAGTCGCGGACCTTGATGCCGAGCATCGAGGCGAGGGTGCGGCGCAGCCGGATCGCGAACCGGTCCCACAGCGCAGGGCGAGCGTGTGCCCGCAGCCGCAGGGATGACGAGCCCGCTACCGCAGGCCATGCGGTCCGGTACCCCGACGGGCGACACAGCGGGAGCGGTGCCGCGACCTGCACGAACCGCAGGATGAAAAACGCTCACTGGACAGGACCCCGGTAGATCAGGTCGGTCCGACCAAGGATCGACTCTGCTACCGAGGTCCTGCGTGCCCGATCCTGTCATCGACACCGGCGTACTCCCGATCGGGAACCCACCGTGCGCTACCTGGCTGAGCTGCTGGCCGGCGAACGCGCCCGTCGCGGCACCCGGGCCGGGCGCCGGGCCCTGGACCCGGCCGGTCAGGCGGTGGTGGTCCCGCGGTGGTTCCTCGACACGAACCGGGTGGTGCGCCTGGCAACGGACAACGAGAGCAGCATCGCGACCGCCTACCGTTACCTGCACGAAGGCATCGACGTCCTCGCCTCGGCCGCGCCCTGGCTCCACGGCGCCCTGATCGCCGCCCGTGCAGCCGGGCACACCCACGTGAGTCTCGACGGCACCCTGATCGCCACCGACCGGTGCCGCGCGCTCGGACCTACCGCTGGGGTGGACCTGTGGTGGTCGGGCAAGCACCATCGCCACGGCGGCAACATCCAGGTCGTCACCGCACTCGACGGATGGCCGTTGTGGACCTCCCAAGTGCGACCAGGCCGCGAGCACGACACGCGCTGCGCTCGCACCCACCCCGGCGACGTTTCCGCGCGGAACGTGTCCCTGCCCTCGCCGGGCGGTCGGCTGTCCCGAACGGCGCGGGCCGGAGGCGGGGGAGCCGGGCGGCGTCCCGCCCGGCCTCATCCCGGAGGGCGGCCGGACCCGCAGGGTGGGACATGCCGTGCGGGCATCGAGGGCAGCGCCCCGAGGACAACCCGGTTGCGCCGGACCGGTGTTGTCGGCGGGCTCTGCTTACCTGACCGCATGTTCGAGACGCCCGACGAGCTCCACGATCTCCAGGCCCTCCTCGACACCTCGTGGGCCGGCTCCAGCAGCCACCTCAGGTCGATCGTCCGACAGGGCGAGCGGACCCTGGACGCGGAGCAGGTCGTCCGGGTCTGCCGCGGCATGTGCACCCTGGCCATCGCCACGGTCACCCGCCGGGGCGAGCCCCGGATCAGCGGCGCCGACGGGCACCTCCTGCACGGACGCTGGGTCGTCGGCACGCACCGCCGGGCGGCGAAAGCCCGTCATCTCGCGGCGCGGCCGGGCATCAGCGCGACCTTCATGCGCGGCGAGGAGCTCGGCATCTTCACGCACGGGCACGCCGTCGCGCTGAACCCCGACGGCGCGGACATCGACCCGGCCTGGCAGGCGGTCCGCGACCACCTCGTCGACCACTACGAGGACGACGGAGAGGGGCCGTTCTGGGAGGAGAGCATCTGGTACCGCATCGAACCCAGCTGGATGATCGCCTACAGCGTCGACCCCGCCGGTCTGCTCGACCGGCAAGCACAGGTCTGACACGAGGTCGCGGCCCCGGAGCGGCGGGCGGGAGCCCTTGGCCGGCCGCGGTCCTGGCTGGAGCGCCGGTTCAAGTCGGCAGGCTGGTAAGGTGTGGAGCGGGTGGACCGGGGTCCAGGAATCGATGGGATCGGGGCGGCGGCGGACCCGCGGCGCGGCGGCGGAGTCGCTCCGGGCAGGCAGGCGGGCGGTCCGGTCCGGTTCGGCCCGGCCCGGCTGCCGGCCCGGCTCAGCGGAATACCCGGCCGTCGTACCGCAGTTGTTTGCAGCATGAAGAAGATTGGGTTCCTGTCCTTCGGGCACTGGTCCCCGTCCCCGCAGTCCGAGGCGCGTTCGGCGTCCGACACGCTGCTGCAGTCGATCGAGCTGGCCGTGGCGGCGGAGGAGCTCGGTGCCGACGGCGCCTACTTCCGGGTGCACCACTTCGCCCGTCAGCTCGCGTCGCCGTTCCCGCTGCTGGCCGCGGCCGCCGCCCGGACCAGCCGGATCGAGCTCGGCACCGGTGTCATCGACATGCGCTACGAGAACCCGCTGTACATGGCGGAGGACGCCGGTGCCGCCGACCTGATCTCCGGTGGCCGGCTCCAGCTGGGGCTCAGCCGCGGATCGCCCGAGCAGGTCATCGACGGGTACCGCTACTTCGGGTTCGAGCCCGCCGAGGGCTCGACCGACGCGGACATGGCGCGCGAGCACACCCGCCAGTTCTTCGAGGCGATCGGTGGCGAGGGTTTCGCGCGGCCGAACCCGCGCCCGATGTTCCCCAACCCGCCCGGGCTGCTGCGGATCGAGCCGCACTCGCCGGGCCTGCGGGACCGGATCTGGTGGGGCGCCGGAAGCCGGGCGACCGCGGAGTGGACCGCGGAGCGCGGGATGAACCTGATGAGCTCGACCCTGCTCACCGAGGACACGGGCGTGCCGTTCCACCAGCTGCAGGCCGAGCAGATCCAGCGCTTCCGGGCGGCCTGGGACGCGGCCGGGCACCAGCGGGAGCCGCGGGTGTCGGTCAGCCGCAGCATCTTCCCGATCGTCAACGACCTCGATCGGCAGTTCTTCTGGCGGGAGCGGCACAGCACCGACCAGGTCGGTCACATCGACGGCGGCGAGGCCCGGTTCGGGCGCACCTACGCCGGTGAGCCGGACAAGCTGGTCGCCGAGCTGGCCGAGGACGAGGCGATCGCCGCGGCGGACACACTGCTGCTGACCGTCCCCAACCAGCTGGGCGTCGACTACAACGCGCACGTGATCGAGAGCGTGCTCACCCACCTGGCGCCGGAGCTGGGCTGGCGCTGAGCGACGCTCACCTGATCACCCGTCCCGCCGGGCTCGACGGCGACGCCGCAGGCCGCGGGCGGGACGGGCGACCGGGTCACCGGTGTGCGCGGCGTGCGGCACGCGGGTGGCCAGCCACGCGCCGATGAGGATGAGCACCGTCCCGCCGACCGTCCGCGGGCGGACCGGCTCGGACAGGACGACCGCGCCGGCCGCGACCGCCACCACCGGGGCGGCGTAGGTGATGAGTGCCGCGCGGTCCGGCCCGGCGATCGCGATGAGCCGGAAGAAGGCCACGAAGCCGCCGGGCGTCGCGACCAGGCCGAGCGCGGCGAGCGCCGCGAGTCCCGCCGGTGACGGCGTCGGGAACAGCCCGGCCGTCAGCCTCCCGCCGCCGGATCTCGACGGTCCGCCGCTCAGCCCAGTGCGACCAGCAGCGCCAGGACGGACATGACGACCAGCAGCGGCGTCATGACGAGGCGTTCGCTGCGGGACGGGGAGACGGCGTTCGGCAGCGTGTTGAGGACGAGGAAGCCGAACACCACCCACATCCCGGTCCGTGCGGCGCCCTGCGGGTACACGTCGATCACGCCGGCCCGGTCCAGCGCGAGCGTCGCCATCAGTGCGTAGACACCGACCGAGAGCGCCGCGGCGACCCGCAGGCCCGCCGGGAGCACGCCCGGGTGCCGCCCGCCGAAGGTGAACCGGCCGAGCGGCGCGCCGAGGACCAGGGCGACCTGGAACACCGCGAGGACCGCGAGCACGGCCACGAGCAGGAGCGCGGGGAGCACGTCGCGAGGTTATCGCCCGCGGGGGCCGGCGCATGTCTCATCGTGCGGTGACGCCGGCGGTGAGCTCGTCGAAGCTGATCACCCGGACCTGTGGCGGCCCCGTCGCCACCTCGGCACGGATGCCGGGGGGCGTGCGGTCGGTGGGCGGCCGGGGTGACGGGACGACCCGGTTCGGGTCGGGTGTGCGCCGTGGCCGGCGCTGGGGGTCGATCCAGCCGGGTGGGACGAACTCGGGCCGCCCGCCGGTCAGGTGGATCTCCCACCGGGAGTGGTGGACGAGCCGGTGGTGGACGCGGCAGAGCAGGACGAGATTGTCGAGATCGGTGGTGCCGCCGTGCTGCCACGGCACGATGTGGTGGGCTTCGCACCAGGCGGGTGGCCGGTCGCACCCCGGATGGGCGCAGCCTCGGTCGCGCGCGGTGAGGGCACGGCGTTGGGCGACGGTGACGGTGCGTGTGGCACGTCCGACGTCGAGCGGCCGGCCGTCGCCGGCGAGGACGACCGGCAGGACGGCGGCATCACAGGCGAGCATCCGCAGCGCGGCGGGATCGAGCCGGCCACCGTGGCCGGCGGTCGCGGCGCGGGCGCGGCGTTCGAGATCGTCGAGCCGGATGGTGACCACCACCTGGGGGCGCCGCCCGCCGGACTCGGGCAGTACTCGGCCCGGGGCGTGGGCCAGGGCGAAGCCGCAGAGCTCGGCGAGCGCTTCGGCGGCGCGTTCGGGGTGGTCGCGGACGTCGTCGGCGTCGGACGGTGCCGCGAGACCGTCGAGGCTGGTGGCGATCCGGTCGAACATCTCGGCGTCGTCGAAGTGGGCGCGCAGGGTGCCGCCGGGGCGGTTCCGGTGCCGGGTGATGCGGAGCTCGTTGACCATGGGTGTCGGGCCGTCGCCGTCGGGTTCCGGGCCGTCCTGGTCGAGGGCTTCGAGGAGCTGGGTGCCCCAGGTGTGGAGCTCGGCGGGGGTGCAGAGGACGGCGTGTTCGGCGAGGGCCTGTTCGGCGCCGGCCAGGGTGCCGTCGTCGAGCCGGGTGGCCGGTGCCGAGCGCAGCAGCGTGGCGATCACCTCGACGTGGCGCAGTGACGTCTCGCCGGAGGCGAACACGGTGGCGGTCGCGGGGAGCCGGGCGGGGAGCGGGGTGCCGTCGAGCCCGGTGCGGGTGCTGACGGCCTCGGCGGCGATGGTGAAGCGGCGGGCGCGGCGGGGTTCCCAGCGCAGCAGGTCGGCCAGGGCGGCGGCGGGGGTGCGGTAGCCGCGCTCGGCGTAGATGCCGCGCCGCTGCGCGCCGGCGAGCGCGGTGACCGCGGCGTGGTCGAGGCGGCGGATGGTCGCTTCGATGGCGAGCTGGAGTGCGCAGATCTCGTCATCGGTGGCGGTGTCGAGGAGCGCGGTGAGGTCGTCGGCGGCCGCGGTGAGGCGGTCCTGCGCGTGAGTGACCCGTTCGTACATGTGTTCGATTCTAGCGGACTGAGTCCATGTTCGACAGTCGGTTGTCGCAGGTGGGGGACCGTTCGTCGTTTGCGATCGTGAACGGGGTGGGGCCGGGCTCGGGGTTCGGGGCTCGGGGCTCGGCTGAGCGAGGGTGGGCGGCGTGGCGAGGCGGCGGATGCGGGGGTGGGGCCGGTCGGGAGCCCGTGGCGTTCGGCGCGTGCCGCCGGAGCCGGAGCCGGAGCGTGTGCGGTGGGGTCGAGAACGGCCCGCGGGAGTCCGGTGCCGGGGGCGTGGGTGGTCCGGCGGAGTCCGCTGCCGGTCCGGCCGGCGGCTGTGGGGGTGGGCTGCCGGTCCGGTCGGCGGGCCCACGGGGCCGGTGCGTTCGTCGCTGGGCGGAGGCGGCCCGGTCGGTCTGTCGCCGAGTGGGAGGTCCGGCGGACCCTGGTGGTCGGGCGGTGAGGTCGGTCCCGGAAGGTCCGGCGCGGGGTGAGAGGTCGGATCCGGGGAGTCTGTTGCCCGGCGGCGGACCCGTGGAGTGCGTCGCCGGTGCGGTGGTCGGATCCGGGGAGATCTGCCGCCGAGGCGGCGGCCGGTCCGGCGGGCTCCGGAGCCGAGGCGGGGTGGGCGGCCCGGGGGCCTGCCGCCGAGATGGTGCGCGGCCTGGGGGAGCCTGCCGCCGAGATGGTGCGCGGCCCGGGGAGCCTGCCGCCGAGGTGGTGGTCGGCCAGGTGGAGCGTGTCGCCGAGATGGTGGACGGCTCGGGCGGAGTGTCGCCGGGGACGGGCGGGCCGGCGGGGAGCGCGGAGGGCATCTCCGACGGGAGAACCCGCCAGAGCCGGCGGGCCCGGGCGACCCGTTCGTGGGTCCGTCCCGCCTTCGGTGTCCACCGTTCCGGTGACAATTGCGCGACCTACTCCCGTTCGCACTTCCGGACCTGTGCAGCGGACGGTGTCCGGCATCATCCGTTCGGTGGTCGGGAACGACCTGATCGGGAAGCAACCCTCGGGTACGGTCACGCTCGATGCATATTCCGAGTCGTCGACCCGACCGCCCGCGCGGCGCCGTGAGGAGCGCGCGGGCGCTGCTCGTCGCCGCGACGCTGTTCGCGACCGGCGGGCTCGCGATGCCGCAGGTCGCGGCGGCTGCGGAGGCACCGGCAGGCGCCTCGGCCGAGCGCGGGGACGACATCGTCGGCGGCCTCGCCGAGATGCTCGCCGACGCCACGATCACGCTCGGCGGGAACGATTATCCGAATCCGCTGCGATTGCTGGACGGAAACGCGGTGGACAGCCCGGAATCATGGGAGAACGTCCGCCGCGAGGAATTGCTGGCCGATTTCCGGGAGCACGTCTACGGGGAGAGCCTGCCGCTCCCGACGGAGCAGACGTTCGACGTGTCCACGTCCGACACCGGCGACGTCGTGCGCAAGACCGTCACGATCGGCGTCACCGGGCCCGAGGGCTCCGGCAGCTTCGACCTGCGGCTGTTCGTCCCGCAGGGCGACGCCCCGCCGCGCGGCACCTTCCTGATGATCGACCACCGCGGATCGGTCGGCGACGATCCCGGCCAGTCGTCGGGCTACGCACCCGTCTCGACGATCACCGGTGCCGGGTACGCGTTCGCCGTCATCGACGCGAACGATCTCGCCCCCGACGACAGCGGCAGCTACCGCGACGGCGTCATCAACCTGTTCCACCCGTCCGGCCGGGACCTGCCCGACGACGCCGGCCGCGCGATCAGCTCCTGGGCCTGGGGCGCCAGCCGGGCGATGGACTACCTGGAGACCGATCCGGACATCGACCCCACGAAGGTCGGCGTGATCGGCCACTCGCGCAGCGGGAAGGCGTCGCTGTGGGCGGGTGCGCAGGACACCCGGTTCGCCGCCGTCATCACCAACAACTCCGGATCGACCGGCGCCAAGCTCGCCCGCCGCGGCGACGGCGGGGTGGGCGCCGAGACGGTCGCCCGGATCAACAGCTCGTTCCCGCACTGGTTCCCGCAGACCTACCGCGAGTACAACGACAACGAGAGCGCCCTGCCGGTCGACCAGCACGAGCTGATGGGGCTCGTCGCGCCGCGGCGCCTTGTCGTCGGCAGCGCCACCGACGACTCCAACGCCGATCCGCAGGGCGAGTTCCTCGCCTACGTCGGCGCCGCCCGGGTCTACGAGCTGTACGGCCTGGGGGACACCGGCCTCGGCTCGGACGACTGGCGGCCCGAGACCGACCGCGCCCACCGTGGCCCGGCGATGAGCTACCACCTGCGTTCCGGCGGGCACGGCCTGACCGGCGCCGACTGGGAGGTCTACCTCGACGGCGACCTGTTCTCCCGGGCCGCCGCCCCGGCCGGGCTCTGACCCCCGCCGGGATCGGCGCACCACCGGCCCGCGCCGGCGCGCCCCCGCGGCCGGCAGGATCAGCGCGCCGCGCCGGCGCGCCCCCGCGGCCGGCAGGATCAGCGCGCCGCGGTGACGTCGCGGCCCGCGGCGATCGCGGCGGCGTCGTCGAACTCCCGCTCGATCTCGGCGTTCGGGACGTGGGTCAGCCTGCTCACGACCACCGCCAGTAGCACGTTCACCGCGAATCCCGGCACGATCTCGTACAGCTCGACGCCTGCGATCGGCGGCCCGTAGGTGTCCCACGCGAACACCGTGACCGCCCCGCCGACCATGCCGGCGAGCGCACCCCAGTTGGTGAGCCTGCGCCAGAACAGGCACAGCAGGATCGCCGGCCCGAAGGACGCGCCGAACCCGGCCCAGGCGAACGCGACGAGATCCAGGATGGTGCCGCTCGGATCGAGTGCGATGACGCCGGCGATCACCGCGACCGCCAGCACGCAGGACCGGCCGAGGAACATCAGCGTGCGCGGTGAGGTGTCGCGCCCGAAGACCTTGTAGAGGTCCTCGACGAACGCTGACGAGCTGACGATCAGCTGGCTCGACACGGTGCTCATGATCGCGGCCAGGACCGCGGCGAACACGAACCCGACGACCAGCGGGTGCAGCAGGATCTGGGACATCGCGAGCACGACCAGCTCGGGATTGTCGAGCTCGTTCGGCGTGGTCGCGAAGAACGCGATGCCGACGACGCCGCAGGCGACCGCCCCGATCAGGGACAGGATCATCCAGCTCATCCCGACCCGGCGGGCCGGTCCGGCGGACGCGGCGTCGCGCATCGCCATGAAGCGCACGATGATGTGCGGCTGGCCGAAGTAGCCCAGGCCCCAGGCCGCGGCCGAGACGATGCCGAGCACCGTCGCGCCGGAGAGCGCGGCACCGCCGAGCAGCGACAGCCGGTCCGGGTCGACGGCGCTGATCGCCGCCGTCGTCTCGCCGATCCCGCCGACCGAGAAGATCGCGATCACCGGCACGATCAGCAGCGCCAGCAGCATCATCGTGCCCTGCACGACGTCGGTCAGCGAGGCGCCGAGGAAACCGCCGATCATCGTGTAGGCCAGCGTGACGACGGCGACGATCAGCATGCCCGTCAGGTACGACCCGCCGAACGCGAGCTGGAAGAACTCCCCGCCGGCCACCATCATCGACGAGACGTAGAAGGTGAAGAAGACCAGCACGATCGCGCCGGAGGCGACCCGCAGCGACCGGGACGTGTCGTGCAGCCGGTTCTCGAAGAAGCTCGGGATGGTGATCGAGTTCCGCGCCACCTCGGTGTAGGAGCGCAGCCGCGGCGCCACGAAGCGCCAGTTCAGGTAGGCGCCGATGGTGAGGCCGATCGCGATCCACGCCTCGATCAGCCCGGCCGCGTAGATCGCCCCGGGCAGGCCCATCATCAGCCAGCCGGACATGTCGGACGCCCCGGCGCTCAGTGCGGCCGTCCACGGCGGGAGCTTGCGTCCCGCGAGCATGTAGCCCTCGTGGTCGGCCGTCTGCCGGTACGCGTAGTAGCCGATTCCCATCATCAACGCGAAGTAGACGACGAGCGCGACGATCTGGAAGGTCTGGTCGTGCATCACGAACCTCTCTGTTCGCTGTACGGGTCAGACGGGGGTGGAGACGGGGGCCGGGACCGGCACCGGGTGCGGGCTGCCGAACCGGTGCGCGGTGACCGACACGGCCTGCTCGCGCAGGAAGGTCAGCAGCTCGACCCGCCCGGCGGTGACGACCGGGCCGTCGTACACGGCCAGTGCGGGCGAGCCGCCGGTCACCCCGGCGACGTCCGCCGCACGGTCGCCGACGAGCCGGACCCGGCCGCCCTCGGCGGCGAGGGTGCGCAGCCGGTCGTGCCACGCGGGGTCGTCCTCCACCAGGACGGTCACGCCGAGCCGGGCCAGGTGCGCGTCGAGCGCGGCGGGCAGCGGCGCGGCGGCGCTGACGGCCGGCGGCGCCGACGCGCGCAGGCCGGCGGCGACGATCCGCAGCAGCTCCACCGGGCGGCCGGTCGCGTACCGCACGGTGACCGGCACCGGGTGGTAGCGCAGCACGTTGTGCTCGCAGGTCAGGCCGGTCGCGTCGTGAGCGATGCCGTAGCCGGCCGCCCAGGCGTCCGCATCGGTCGCCAGCGCGCCGCGCAGCCAGTCCCGGTCGGTGTCGGGCAGCGCGACGTCGAGCACCCGGTCCGCGAGCGGATCGGCCCCGGTCCCGGCGGCGCTGACCGGGTCGTCGGACCAGGTCCCGAAGCCGAACAGGTAGCTCGGCCCGCCCGCCTTCGTGCCGGTGCCGACGGCGGCCTTCTTCCAGCCGCCGAACGGCTGACGCTGCACGATCGCCCCGGTGATCCCGCGGTTGACGTAGAGGTTCCCGGCCTCGACGGTGCGCAGCCAGGTGTCGATCTCGGTCTCGTCGAGCGAGTGCAGGCCGGAGGTGAGCCCGTACTCGACCCGGTTGACCAGCGCGATCGCCTCCTCCAGGGTGGCGGCGGTCATGATCCCGAGCACCGGGCCGAAGTACTCGGTGAGGTGGAACTCCGAGCCCGGCGCGACGCCCTCGCGCACGCCCGGCCGCCACAGCGCGCCGGTGTCGTCGAGCCGCTCGGGGGCGATCATCCAGCTCTCGCCGGGCCCGGTCGAGGTCAGGGCGGACGCCAGCTTGCCCGACGCCGGCTCGATCAGCGGGCCGACCTGCGTGCCCTCGGTCCAGGGCAGGCCCACGTGCAGTGAGGACACGGCGTCGGCGAGCTGGCGCCGGAACCGCCGGGAGTGCCGGACCGAGCCGACCAGGATCACCAGCGACGCGGCCGAGCACTTCTGCCCGGCGTGCCCGAACGCGGAGCGGGCGACGTCCTTCGCGGCCAGGTCGAGATCCGCGGCGGGGGTCACGATGATCGCGTTCTTGCCGCTGGTCTCGGCCAGCAGCGGGAGATCGGGGCGCATCGAGCGGAACAGCTCGGCCGTCTCGTAGGCGCCGGTGAGCACCACCCGCTCGACGGCGGGATGGGTGATCAGCGCGGAGCCGAGCTCAATCTCGTCGAGCTGGACGTAGCGCAGCACCTCGCGCGGGACGCCCGCCGCCCAGAGCGCCTCGGCGACCACGGCCGCGCTGCGCCGGGCCTGGTCGGCCGGCTTGAGGACGACCGGTGAGCCGGCGGCGAGCGCGGCCAGCGTCGAGCCGGCCGGGATCGCCACCGGGAAGTTCCACGGCGGCGTCACCACGGTCAGCGCGGCGGGGGAGAAGCGGGCGCCCGCCACGTCGTCGAGCCGGCGGGCCTGCTCGGCGTAGTAGTGGGCGAAGTCGATCGCCTCGCTGACCTCCGGATCGCCCTGCTCCAGCACCTTGCCGCACTCGGAGCCCATGACCTCCAGCAGGTCGGCGCGCCGGGCGGCCAGCTCGTCACCGGCCCGGTGCAGGATCTCCGCGCGCCGGTCGGCGCCCAGCCCACGCCAGGCCGGGCCGGCGTCGCGGGCGCCGGTCACGACGTCGTCGAGCTCGGTGCGAGTGTGCACCCGACCGGCGTCCGCGGTGCCGGTGCCGAGCGCGCTGTCGCGCATCCGGGCGCGGATCGCGTCGCCCCAGGCGCGGTTCGCCGCGACGGCGGTGTCGGTGTCCGGGGTGTTGGTGAAGCCGTCGGTGGGCGCGGCCGGTTCGGGACGGCTGCGGTCCTGCACCCGGTTCGGCGCGGGCACCGAGGTGGGGACGGTCGCGACCGAGGCCAGGAACCGGTCGCGCTCGCGCTCGAACAGGTCGTGGTCGCGGTCGATGTCGAACGCGGCGGACATGAAGTTCTCCCGGGACGCGCCCTCCTCGAGCCTGCGGACCAGGTAGGCGATCGCGACGTCGAACTCCTGCGGGTGCACGACCGGGGTGTAGAGCAGCAGTGACCCGACGTCGGCGCGCACCGCGGCGGCCTGCGCGGTCGCCATGCCGAGCAGCATCTCGACGTCCATCCCGTCGAGGCAGCCGCGACGCCCGGCGAGCAGCCGGGCCAGCGCGATGTCGAACAGGTTGTGCCCGGCCACCCCGATCCGGACGGCGGCCGTGTGCTCGGGGCGCAGCGCGTAATCCAGCACCGCCTTGTACGACGAGTCGGACTCCTGCTTGCTGCCGCAGGTCGCGAGCGGCCAGCCGTGCAGCTCGGCGTCGACCCGCTCCATCGGCAGGTTCGCGCCCTTCACCACCCGGACCTTGATCGGGGCGCCGCCGCCGGCGACCCGCGCGGCCGCCCACTCCTGCAGCCGGACCATCGCGCCGAGCGCGTCGGGCAGGTACGCCTGCAGCACGATCCCGGCCGGCAGGTCGTGGAACTCGGGGCGCTCCAGCAGCGTGGTGAACACGGCGAGGGTCAGGTCGAGATCGCGGTACTCCTCCATGTCTAGATTGAGGAACTTCGGGCCGCCGGGCGCGGAACGGGCCAGCCGGTAGAGCGGGGCGAGCGCGTCGACGGCGTCGGCGACGGCGGCGTCGAACGACCACGGGTCGTGCGGCGCGACGGTGGACGAGACCTTGATCGAGACGTAGTCGACGTCGTCGCGGGCGAGCAGCGCGCGGGTGCCCTCGACCCGGCGGTCCGCCTCGTCGCGGCCGAGGATGGCCTCGCCGAGCAGGTTGACGTTCAGCCGGGTGCCCGGACGGTCGCGGCGGATCCGCCGGATCGCCGGGCCGAGCCGGCGCTCGGAGGCGTCCACGACGAGATGGCGGACCATCCGGCGCAGTGCGGCCCTGGCCACCGGGACGACGACGCCGGGCGCCACCCGGCCGGCGACCGCGCCGGCCCGGATGGCGGTGCGCAGCGGCCACGGCAGGAAGCGCGGGACGATCGGGACCAGGGTCGCCAGATGCCGGGCGGCGGCCCGTGGGTCCTCCGGCCGGATCACGCCGTCGACGAAGCCGACGGTGAAGGCGAGCCCGTCCGGGTCCTGCAGCACGTCCGCCAGCCGGCGGGCGGAGCGGTCGACCGGTTCCTGCCGGGCGGCCTCCAGCCAGCGCCGCACCAGCGCGACCGCCTCGGTCGCCAGCTCCTCGTCGATCACGACGCCGTTCGTCACGCTCACGCCGCACCCCTCCACTCGTCCACCGTTTCCGGGAAGACGAGAGTCCCAGCCGACATACGTCGACAAAAGCGACGATAAGTGAACACTATTATTCGGGTCGATCGAAAGGTGTGACCGATGTGGGATCTCCACCGGCTCCGGCTGCTGCACGAGCTCAGCCTGCGGGGGACCGTGACCGAGGTGGCGCGCACGCTCAACTACGCGCCGTCGAGCGTGTCCCAGCAGCTGGCGAAGCTGGAGGAGGAGGTCGGGGTCCGGCTGCTCGAACCGGACGGGCGCCGGCTCCGGCTGACCCCGCCCGGCGAGCTGGTCGCCCGGCACGCGGCGGAGGTCCTCGACCTGGAGGAACGGGTCCGGAGCAGGCTCGCCTCGGCGGAACCGGTCGGCGAGACGGTGCGCCTGGCGACACTGGAGACGACGGCCCGGGCGCTGCTGCCGCACGCGCTGACCCGGCTGCGGGGCAGCGCGCCGCACCTGCGGCTGGAGGCGTCGGTGGTCCCGCCCGAGACCGGACTGGCCGAGCTGGAGACCCGCGGGTTCGACGTCGCCGTCGCCGAGCAGTACCCCGGCCACAGCCGGTCGCACCGGGCCACGCTGGACCGCGAGCCGCTCGGCACCGATCCGGTGCGGCTCGCGGTCGCCGCGGGCTCCGGGGTGACCGGCCTCGCCGACGCCCGGGACCTGCCCTGGGTGATGGAGCCGGCGGGGACCGCCGCGCGGCAGTGGGCGGTGCAGCAGTGCCGGGCGGCCGGGTTCGAGCCCGACATCCGGTTCGACTCCGCCGACCTGGAGATCCACGTGCACCTGGTCCGGGCCGGGCACGCGGTGAGCCTGCTGCCGGACCTGGTGTGGACCGGGAACCGGGACGGCGTCCGGCTGATCGGGCTCGCGGGCCCGTCGCACCGCGAGCTGTTCACCTCGGCGCGGCTGGTGTCCGCGGGGCATCCGGCGATCGCGCAGGTCCGGGGCGCGCTCGCGGACGCGTTCGCGGTCGTCGGTGCCGGCCGGCCGGTCAGCCGATGAGCCGGAGCAGCGCGTCCCGCAGCGCGCGCTCGGCGTCGTCCGCGGACAGCCCGCCGATCAGCACGCGCACGGTCAGCCCGTCCGCGGTGGCGATGAGTGCCCGGGCCGCGGCGAGCGGGTCGTCGAGCGCGGGGGCGATCGCGGTGACCAGCCGGGCGGCCGCGCGCTCCTGACCGTCCTTCGCGTCGGCCAGCATCGCGGCGAGCGCCGGATGGCTGATCGCGGCGGCGGCGTACTGGTGGAACACCGACACCCCGGCGCGCTCGGCCGCGGTGCGCGGGATCGGGTGCCCGACGAGCTGCCACAGCTGCTCGCGGTCGTCGGCACCGGCCGTCGCATCGGCGTGCTGCTCGGCGGCGCCGGTGAGCATCGCCGCCAGACCGGCCCGGACGAGCTCGTCCTTGCTCGCGAACCAGTACTGGATCCGGCCGACCGAGACGCCCGCGGCGGCGGCGACGGTGCGCATGGACACCGCCGCCATGCCGCGCTCGGCGATCACCTGCCAGACGGCGTGGATGATCGCCGCCCGGCGGTCTTCGGAGGCCACGGCCGCCACTCTAGGCGAGATCGATACGACTGTATTAGAGTCGTGTTCAATACGGTCGTATTGACGGAGGTCTCGCGTGCGCCGGTTCCTGAGCGTCGTCGCGGTGCTGGTGGTGGGCTGGCTGGTGGTCGACAAGGCCGTCTCGCTCGTCGCGCCGGAGCCGACCGTCGGGCACTGGCGCAGCGAGCAGGGCCGGGAGGCCTACCGCGCCGCGTACGACGGGGTGATGGCGACGCTGCCCGCACCGAACGCCGTGCACGACGTCGCCGTCGACCACGGCAGCGTGCGGGTCTACGAGTGGCGGGCCACCGGTCCGTCGTCCGGCAACCGGCTGCCGGTGGTGCTGCTGCCCGGCATCCGGTCCGGCGCGCCGATGTGGGGGGAGAACCTGGGGCACTGGATCGGTGATCGCACCGTCTACGCGATGGACGCGATCGGCGACTCCGGGATGTCGCTCCAGTCCGTGCCGCTCGCCTCGTTCGACGACCAGGCCACCTGGGTCGAGCAGGCGCTCGCCGGGCTCGGGCTGGACCGGGCGCACGTCGTCGGGCACTCGTTCGGTGCGGCCACCGCGACCAAGCACGCACTCGCCCACCCGGGCCGGGTCGCCTCGCTGACGCTGCTCGAACCGGTGCTGGTGCTGCACGGGCTCCCCGCGTCGACCTACCTGTGGTCGACGCTGCTGCTGGTGCCCGTGCCGCAGTCCTGGAAGGACCGGGCGATGGCCGGGATCGGCGGCGTCACCGTCGAGGAGGTGCGGGAACGCACGCCGATGTCGGTGATGATCGACGAGGGGGCCCGGCACTACGCGGCCGTCACCCTGGTGCCGCGCACCCTCACCGACGACGAGTGGCGGTCGCTTCGGATGCCGGTGCGGATCGACATCGCCGGGGACCGGTCGCTGGCCGGTGGCGCGGAGGCCGCGGAGCGGGCCAGGGCGCTGGGCATCGACCCGGTGACCGTCCGGCCGGGGACGACGCACTCGCTGCCGATGCAGGACGCCGGGCCGCTCGGCCCGGAGCTGGAGCGGTACTGGTCCGGGCACGACCGGTGAGGCGCCCGCCGAGATGCAGATCAGCGGGCCGGATCCGCCGGGTGCGGCCCGCTGATCTGCATCTCGGTGATCGTGACGGTCGGTCAGGCGGCCAGCAGCAGCGCGAGCGGCGCCGGGACGCACACCAGCACCAGCAGCACCAGGTTGCGCACCCGGTGCTCGCGCAGGATCGCGACGAACTCGCGCAGCACGGCGCTCGGCCAGTAGTACCCGGCGGTCGGGGCGCCGACCGCCTGCGCGTCGATGCCGAGCCTGCGGGCCAGCACCGCGGCCCGGAACGCGTGGTAGTTGCTGGTGACGATCAGGCCGCTGCCGGACACCTCGTCGCGCACCAGGGTGTCGGAGAAGCGCAGGTTCTGCTCGGTGTTGCGGGACGCGGTCTCGGCCCGCAACGCACCGGGATCGGCGCCGTGCGCGATCGCCCACCGGCGCATCGCCTCGCCCTCGGCGAGCTGCTCGTCGCTTCCCTTGCCGCCGGAGAGCACCAGCAGCCGGGCGTCCCGCCTGCCGAACTCGTCCATCCCGGTCCGGATCCGGGACGCCAGCAGCGGCGGCACCTCGCTGCCGCGCAGACCCGACCCGAGCACCAGCACCCAGTCGGCGGGACGGTCGTGCACCAGCCAGGCGTACAGCCGCGCGTAGCCGAGGAAGGCGACGAACTGGAAGGCGAGCACCAGCGCCGCCAGCGCGCAGAACAGCCACAGGGCGCGCATCCACAGCGTGCCGTTCAGCAGCACCGGCACGGTGACGGCGAGCAGCCCGACGATCAGCAGCCCGGCCAGCAGGGACAGCGAGTTGCCCGGGCTCACCCGTTCCCGCCGCAGCATGACCACGCCGTTGAGCAGCAGGAACCCGGCGAACACCAGCGCGATCAGCGGTGAGATGACGGCCAGGAACACGCCCGTCGCGACGACCGGATTGCTCCCGACGATCCCGAGTGTCGCCGCCGCGTTGCCGACCAGCAGTGCCGCGAGCAGCAGCCAGTAGGCGTTGCCGAGCCGGCGCGGATCGGTCCGGATGCGGCGCCGGACGAACAGGCACACGCCGAGGGCCAGCAGCAGGGGCACGACGAAGGACAGGACGAGCAGGACGATCACCGCGAACTCGGGCATGATCGGCCCATCCTGCCGTGTACCCGGGCACGTTCCGCGGAACGAACCGCGGCGCACACCCGGTCGTGGCGGGGGACGTGCCGCGGGCCCGCGTCGTGCGGAGGGCCCGCGTCGCACCCCTGGCACCGTCCCGCACCTCCAGGACGATCGCGCACCCCCGGTACCCGGTGCGGCGCCGTGCACGGGGTGCGCGGAGGGTGGCGCCGAGCCCCGGACCGCCGCCCGGCGACCCGCCCGGCGACCCGCCGGTGCGACGATCCCCGCATGCTGCTCAACGTCCATCACGCCGGTGCCCCCGACGGCCCGCCGGTGCTCGCCGTGCACGGCGTCACCGGGCACGGCCTGCGGTTCCGCCCGCTGTTCGACGCGTGCCCGCAGCTGCGCTGGATCAGCGTCGACGTCCGCGGGCACGGCCGATCCCGCTGGGCGCCGCCGTGGAACCTGGAACGCCACGTCGCCGACGCGCTCGACGTGCTGGACGGGCTCGGGATCGGGCGGGCCGCCGTCGTCGGGCACTCGTTCGGTGGTGCGATCGCCACCCACCTCGCCCGCACCGCGCCGGACCGGGTGAGCCGGCTCGTGCTGATCGACCCGGCGATCGGCCTGGACCCGGACGACATGCTGGAGCGGGCCGAGGAGTTCCGCGCCGACCAGTCCTGGACGAGCGTCGCCGCGGCCCGGGCCGATCGGGTCGCGACCTGGCCCGGAGTGTCCGGAGAGCTCGTCGACGCCGAGCTGGCCGACCACCTGGAGGAGCGCGACGGCGCGCTGCGCTGGCGCTACTCGCGGGCCTCGGTGGTCGCGGCCTGGTCGGAGATGGCCCGCCCGGCGCTCGTCCCACCGGCCGGCCTGCCGACCCTGGTGCTGCCCGCCACGGGCGCCGACTTCGTCCGCGACGGGTGGCTGGACGCCTGCCGGGCCGCGCTCGGCGACGACCTCACGGTGCGCCCGTTCGACACCGGCCACATGGTCTACCTGGAACGCCCGGCGGAGACGGCGGCCGAACTGCGGGCGTTCCTCACCACGCCGTAGGCGGGCATCGATCACCACGCCGAAGGCGGGCATCCGTCACCGCGCCGTAGGTGGTCAGGAATCGAGAAGCGCTGCGGGACCCGCCCCTCATAGCGTGACGGTGACCGTCCGGGCGGGCACCATGGTCCGGATCTCGTGAGCGGGCCCGGGGCATCGGGCGCACCGCATGACCAGGGGGGACCACCGAATGAGCACGTCCGAGCGGCACGCCGCCGACAGCCACGACCTGATCCGGGTGCACGGCGCGCGGGAGAACAACCTGCGCGACGTCAGCGTGGAGCTGCCGAAACGGCGGCTGACCGTGTTCACCGGGGTCTCCGGCTCCGGCAAGAGCTCGCTGGTGTTCGCGACGATCGCCGCCGAGTCCCAGCGGATGATCAACGAGACGTACAGCACGTTCGTGCAGGGGTTCATGCCGACCCAGGCCCGGCCGGACGTCGACCTGCTGGACGGGCTGACCACCGCGATCATCGTCGACCAGGAGCGGATGGGCGGCGACGTCCGCTCCACCGTCGGCACCGCGACCGACGTCGGTGCGCTGCTGCGGATCCTGTTCAGCCGGATCGGGGAGCCGCACGTCGGCTCGGCGAAGGCGTTCTCGTTCAACGTCGCCTCGATCAGCGGCAGCGGCGCGGTGACCGTCGAGAAGGGCGGTCGGCAGGTCAAGGAGCGCCGCGAGTTCGAGATCATCGGCGGCGCCTGCCCGCGCTGCGAGGGCCGCGGCAACGTCTCCGACTTCGACCTCACCGCCCTCTACGACGACTCGAAGTCGATCGTCGAGGGTGCCCTCACCATCCCGAACTACTCGGTCGACGGCTGGTACGGCCGGATCTTCGCCGGCTCCGGGTTCTTCCCGGGCGACAAGCCGATCTCGTCGTTCACGAAGCCGCAGCTCGACGCGCTGCTCTACAAGGAGCCGACCCGGATCAAGGTGGACGGCGTCAACGTCACCTTCGAGGGGCTGATCCCGCGGATCGAGAAGTCGTTCCTGGCCAAGGACCGGGAGGCGATGCAGCCGCACATCCGGGCGTTCGTGGACCGGGCGATCGTGTTCCGCACCTGCCCGGACTGCGAGGGCACTCGGCTCTCCGAGCTCGCCCGCTCGTCGCGGATCGGCGGCATCAACATCGCCGACGCCTGCGCGATGCAGATCAACGACCTCGCCGAGTGGGTCCGCGGTCTGGAACGGGAGTCGGCCGCGCGGGGGGTCGCCCCGCTGCTCGCCTCGCTGCGGGAGACCCTGGACTCGTTCGTCGAGATCGGGCTCGGCTACCTGTCGCTGGACCGCCCGGCCGGCACGCTGTCCGGCGGCGAGGCGCAGCGCACCAAGATGATCCGGCATCTCGGGTCGTCGCTCACCGACGTCACCTACGTGTTCGACGAGCCGACGATCGGCCTGCACCCGCACGACATCGCGCGGATGAACGACCTGCTGCTGCGGTTGCGGGACAAGGGGAACACCGTGCTCGTCGTCGAGCACAAGCCGGAGACGATCGTGATCGCCGATCACGTCGTCGATCTCGGCCCGCGGGCCGGGACCGACGGCGGCCAGGTCGTCTATGAGGGGACGGTCGCCGGTCTGCGGTCCAGCGGCACCCTCACCGGCCGGCACCTCGACGACCGGGCGCGGATCAAGGGGTCGGTGCGGACGCCGTCCGGCGCGCTGGAGATCCGCGGCGCGGACAGCCACAACCTGCAGGGGGTCGACGTCGACGTCCCGCTCGGCGTGCTCACCGTCATCACCGGGGTGGCCGGGTCCGGCAAGAGCTCGCTGATCCACGGCTCCGTCGCCGGGCGCGACGGCGTCGTCGTGGTCGACCAGGGCGCGATCAAGGGATCGCGGCGCAGCAACCCCGCCACCTACACCGGGCTGCTCGAGCCGATCCGCAAGGCGTTCGCGAAGGCCAACGGCGTGAAGCCGGCCCTGTTCAGCGCCAACTCCGAGGGGGCCTGCCCGAACTGCAACGGCGCCGGGGTCGTCTACACCGACCTGGCGATGATGGCGGGCGTGGCGACCACCTGCGAGGTGTGCGAGGGCCGCCGGTTCGACTCCTCGGTGCTGGAGTACCGGTTCGGCGGGCGGGACATCAGCGAGGTGCTGGCGATGCCGGTCGCCGAGGCCGAGAAGTTCTTCGGTGCCGGCGAGGCCCGGACGCCCGCCGCGCACAAGATCCTGGAACGGCTGGCCGACGTCGGGCTCGGCTATCTCACCCTGGGCCAGCCGCTGACCACGCTGTCCGGCGGCGAGCGGCAGCGGCTCAAGCTGGCCGTCAACATGGGGGAGAAGGGCCGGATCTACGTCCTGGACGAGCCGACCACCGGACTGCACCTCGCCGACGTCGAGCAGCTGCTCGCCCTGCTGGACCGGCTCGTCGACTCCGGCCTGTCGGTGATCGTCATCGAGCACCACCAGGCGGTGATGGCGCACGCCGACCGGATCATCGATCTGGGGCCGGGCGCCGGGTACGACGGCGGCCGGGTGGTGTTCGAGGGGACGCCCGCCGAGCTCGTCGCCGACGCGTCCACGCTGACCGGGCAGCACCTCGCAGCCTACGTCGGAGGCTGATCCCCGGGCCGGCGTGCGCGGCGCGGTGGATCAGGGCTGCACGTCGGACGGGTCCGCGGGCGGCGGCTCGGTGAGCACCGCGACCGGGCAGTGCGCGTGGTGCAGCACCGACCGGCTGATCGATCCGAGCAGCAGCCCGGTCACCCCGCCGTTGCCCCGCGACCCGACGACCAGCAGCTGCGCCCGCTCACCGGCCTCCAGCAGGGCCTGGGCGGGATGCCCGCGCACCAGCTCGGTCTCGATCGGCACGTCCGGACGGGCCTGCTGGGCGGGCAGCACCGACTTCTCCAGCTGGCGCCGCTCGTCGTCCTCGACGCCGTCCCACTGGACCAGCTCCAGCACGTAGGGGTCGATCCGGTCGTGGCTCCAGGCCCGCACCGCCAGCACCGAGGTACCGAGCCGGGCCGCGGATTCGACCGCGAAGCGCAGGGCCAGCGCGCCCGCCACGGAGCCGTCGACGCCGACCACCACCGGCCCGTCCGGCACGCCCTTCCCGCGGACCACGACGACCGGGCACGGCGCCACCGCGGACAGCGCCATCGACACCGACCCGGTGAGCAGCCCGGTGAACCCGCCGCGGCCGCGGCTGCCCAGTACCAGCAGCATCGCGGACCCGGCCTCGTCGAGCAGCACCCGCTTCGGGGAGCCGACGGCGATGTGGTGGGTGACGGTCAGCTCGGGTGCGAGGGCGTGTGCCTGCGCCGCGGCGCCGGTCAGCTCCTTGCGCAGGTGCTCGATCAGCACGTCGCGGTCCCCCGCGGGGAGCACCCCGGCGGCGGCGGGCGGCCGGTACGCCGACCATTCGAGCACGCCGACCAGCCGCAGCGGGGCACCCCGGCGGGTCGCTTCGCCGGCCGCCCAGCGCACGGCGGCCAGCGCCGACTCCGACCCGTCCACGCCGACGACGACCGCCGGCACCTCCAGTCCGTCCACCGTCACGCTCGCCCCTCTCGCCGTCACCCGCGGGTCGGGTGACGGTACCGATGCTCCCCGCGGGCGGGCCTGTGCGACAGGGCCGTCCGAACCCCGTCCGGGGGACGGAGGTCCCGGCGGCTGGTCAGCGGTCCAGGTCGGCGAGGGTCGCGAGCAGGCCCTCCCAGGCGGTGGCGCTGTCGGCGTCGTCGTCGTGCGGGGCGCGGAACCAGCGCAGGAACTCGCCGAGATCGGCGAGCGTCCAGCGCAGCGCGTAGAGCTCCAGTGCCGCCGGGTCCGGCCGGACGCCGGTCAGCTCGGTGTAGGCGGCGAGCTCTGCGGGATCACCGGAGACGACGGCGAGGTCCCGCTCCGGCACGCCCAGCCCGACGGTGTCCCAGTCGATCAGCAGGTAGCCCTTCCCGGAGTCGAGCAGGTTGCCCGGATGCGGCTCCCCGTGCGTGACGACGCGCTCCCGGCCGGCCGTCCTGACCTGGTGGGTGAGCGCGTCGGCGTCGGCCAGCCGGGCCCGGATCGCGGTCGTGTGGGTGACGACGGCCTGCCGCGCCGGCTCGGAGAACGGGCCACCGGTCCAGGAGGTCTGCTGTTCGGCGAGCGCGTCCTCGACGAGCTGCCGGTCGGGGACGGCGGGCGAGTGTCGCGGGGTGGCGTCCGGCGCCGGCGCGCCGTGCAGCCGGGCCAGCAGGGCGAGGACGGCGTCCCGGCTGCCGGTCGAGAGCTCGGTGTGGAAGTCCTGGCCCGGGGCGTCGACGTGCTCGAACACCGTCAGTGCCCAGCGGCCGTCCAGGTCGGCGACGAGCTCGCCGCCGGCGGCCGGGACCGGCGCGAGGACGAACTCGAGCCCGCCGGCGCGCAGCTCGGTCGCGGTGCGCAGCGCCGCCCGGTAGCCGTCGAGGGCGGCCGCGGGGGTGTTGCCGCACTGCGGCTTGTCGGTGAGGTCGGAGACCTTCGCGAACCAGCGTGTGCCGTCGGCGCCGGTCACCGCCCAGTGGTAGTCGCCGAAGCCGACCGGGCGGTGGTGGAGCTCGCGCGCGTCGATGCCGTGATGGCAGGACAGCGCGGAGCGGACGTTCTCGTCGTCGAATCCGTGCGGTCGCTGCTCCATGCGGGGATCCTGCCCGATCGGGCCGGCGGGCGGGCCCCGGATTCCGGTGGCCCGCCCGCCGGGCGGCTCAGCCGCCGATCGAGTCGCCCGCGCCGGACTCCTGCGCGCACAGGTCGGACTGGTCGGTGACCGAGTCGCCGCTCGCCGCCTGGCCGGAGCCCAGCAGGCCCAGCGCGCCGGTGACGCCGTTGCCGGCGGCCGCGTTCTCGACCGGGACCTGCACGCCCAGCACGTTGACCGGCACGTTGTTGTTGCAGGCCTGGATCGGCACGTCGAGGTTGTTGCCGTTGCCGGCGGCGACGAGGCCGTCGGCGCCCTTGTCGATCTCGTCGCCGTGCCCGGCGAACGCCATCGGGCTGATCGCGAGCAGCGACGCGGCCGATGCCGCCACGACAATTCCAGCCTTCTTCAGCACAGTTTCTCTCCTGTCGGTCCGGTGGTCGCCGGTACGGCCACCACACTGCCGATGCAGCGAACATGGGGGAGCCCGCATCGGCTGCCGTGCACCGTATTCGGGCGAAATCGCCGACTCAATTCAGGCAATTCCATCGTGTGACCGGATCACCCTGGGTTCGGTTTCGCACCCGATGCGGTCGATTCCGGGAAAGCGCATTCCGGTGCGACGGGCGGCGGGCCCGGGCCGCGCCGTCAGGTCCCGCGGAACGTCCGGCGGTAGGCGGCCGGGGGCACGCCGAGCTGCGCGGCGAAGTGCCTGCGCAGCGCGGTGGCGGTGCCGAACCCGCACCGGTCGGCGATCCGTTCGATCGACAGGTCGCCCAGCTCGAGCAGTTCCCGGGCCCGCTCGATGCGTTGGCGCAGCAGCCACTCCAGCGGGCTGAGCCCGGTCTCCGCGCGGAACCGGCGGGTCAGGGTGCGAACGCTGACGTGCAGCCGGGCGGCCAGCTCGTCGAGCGACAGCGGCCGGTCGAGCCGGTCGAGCATCCACTCGCGCAGCCCGGCGGTGCCGGTCCCGGTGCGCTCGGGCGTGGCCGGGCGGGCGACGTACTGCGCCTGGCCGCCCTCCCGGTAGGGCGGCACCACGGTCCGGCGGGCGACGTCGTTGGCGACGGCGGCGCCGAAGTCCTGCCGGATCAGGTGCAGGCACAGGTCGATCCCGGACGCCTCGCCGGCCGCGGTGAGGATCCGGCCCTCGTCGACGTAGAGCACGTCGGGCTCCACCTGCACCTGCGGGAACCGGCTGCGCAGGCGCTCCGCGGAGAGCCAGTGCGTGGTAGCCCGCCTGCCGTCGAGCAGACCGGCCTGCGCGAGCGCGAAGGCCGCGGTGCAGATCGAGACGATCCGGGTGTCCGGCCCGATCGAGGCGAGTGCCGCGCCGAGGCCGTCGTCGAGGACGTCCGGGTCCTCTTCGTTCGGCGCGTGCGATCCGAGCACGACCACGGTCGCCGCGCCGGCCAGGATCTCCGGCCCGTGGTCGACGACGATCGCGAAGTCGCCGTCGGTGCGTACCGTCCCCGGGACCGGCGCGCAGGTCCGCACCCGGTACAGCGGGTCGCCGGCCGCGGAGCGGGCCCCGCCGAGCAGCTGATGGACCAGCCCCAGCTCCATCGGCAGCACCCCCGGCCGGACGAGCACGGCGACCTCGTGCCGGCCGTCGGTGTCCGTCGCCGGGCCGGGATGCGACCCGCCGAGGTCCGGCAGCGGGGCGCCGTCGAGCAGTGCGTCCAGCGCGCCGGTCAGCGCCGGGCAGTCGCGCCACGGGTTCGCCGCCGGGCAGTCCCGCACGTGCGCCAGCACCGTCCGGACGCTCGCGGCCCGCGCACCGAGCCGGTCGAGCTCGGCGAGCCGGTCGGCGATCGTGTCCCGGCGGTCCGGGTCGAGCAGGGCCGCGATGCCCTCCAGCGGCAGGCCGGTGTCCCGGGTCGCGCGCAGCAGCGCCAGCTCGCGCAGCTCGGCGCGGCCGTACCAGCGGCGCCCGCCGGCCCGGCCCGCCGGGCGGACCAGACCGCGGTCGTCGTAGTGGCGCAGCGCGGACACGGTCGTCCCGAGCAGCCGGGCGGCGGCGTCGATCGGTAGCCGCGCTCCGCTCAAGCCGGCTTGAGTCTCCACCGGGCCCAGGATGCCCGCCGGGCGGGCGGTGCGCACGCCGGCGGGCGGCGACGGGGCCACCCCGGTCACCGGAGCGCGTCCCGCGGCGGGAGGTCGCGGTCGCGGCGCTGCCCGCCCCACAGGCCGGGGATCAGTGGCGCCACCAGCACCGTGACCGCGGCGACCGCCATCATCAGCGGCACCGCGCGGGCGCCGAGCTGGACGGCCGCGACGATCGGCCCGCCGATCACCACCAGTGCGACGGTGGCGGCGCGGAGTGCGGCGGCGTGCGGGGTCAGCGGCAGCCGCAGCGGGCGCACCGCACCCGCCGCCGCGAGCGCGGCGGCGAGTGCGAGCACGGCCAGCGCCGCGGTGACCGTGGGGGGGAGTGTCGTCAGGACGGCCAGGGCGGTGACACCGAGCGCGGTGGCCGTGAGGGCGGTGCTGCTGGGGAGCGTGGCGGTGACCGGCAGTCTGTTCATGACTGCGAGCCTGCTCCGGCCGACGGGGAGCCGACACCGTCCGGGCGGACACCGGGCGAACAGATCCGGCCAGATCCGCGCACCGGAGCCGGGCCGGGGCTGCGTCGAGGTCAGCGCCGGAGCTGCTCGCCGATCTGCTTGAGGACCTCGGTCTGCTCCCGGACGGCCCCGATCAGTGCGGTGATCTGGTCGTCGCCGTGCCGCATCTCCTGATAGAGCGCGCTCACCGCGTAGGCGGTCGCGGCAGTGTGGCCGTCGGTGGCCTCGGTGTAGTCCTTCGCCCGATCGGCTGCGGAGAGGAGGTCGAGGGCGTGCTCGATGACGTGCTGGCCGCTCTCGCGGTGACTCTGGGGCTCTGGCATGTCCGAATTGTACCTATCCGGGTGATCGACGAGCGCGACTTCCGTCGGTGCGCCGACAACCTTCGCAGGGTGCGTTCCACCCGCCCGGCGCGGCAGGCTCGGTCCCGCCGAGCGAGAGGGGCGCACCGATGGACGACACGGGGACGGCCACGCTGCCGGAGCTGCTGGCGGTGGTGCTGCTCGATCCCGGCACCGGCCGGTTCGTCGTCGACCGGCAGCGCACCGAGCGCGCACTCGCCGGGGCGGTGCTGCTCGACCTGGCGGCCCGCGGCCGGCTGGCGACCGACGATCGCCCCCGGCCGCGGCTGCGGCTGCTGCCCGGACCGGCCACCGACGTCGTCACCGAGCGGGCGACCCGACTGCCGTCCGGCTGGTTCCCGGCCCGCCGCGGGGTGAGCAGGCTGGTGCCGGGGCTGCGGCCGGCCGTGCTGGACGCGCTCGGCAGCGGCGGGCACGCCGACCGCGAGCCCGGCGGGTTCCTGCGGTCCGCCCGGTGGTGGCCGGAACCGGCGCTACGCGAAGCGCTGCTGGCCGGGGTGGCCGCCGCGCTGCGCGACGGCGTCGCGGTCGACGCCCGGCTCGCCGGGCTGGTCTCGCTGCTGCACGCCGTCCGGGCCGAGCACCGGGTGCTCGACGGGCGGCGGCGCGAGCTGCGCGAACGGGCCCGGGTCGTCGCCGACGGCGACTGGGCCGGCCCGGCGGTGACCGCCGCCGTCCGTGAGGTGCAGGCTGTCACCGCGGCGGTGGCCGCCTCCGCGGCGACCGCGGGGGACGGCCGGTGAGTCGGGCGGGCGCCGGCACCGCGCCGGGGCGGGGGAGGTCCTGACCGCGGTGGCCGGGGCGGCGGCCGGGCGCGGGGCACCGGGGGGTCCCCGCGCCCGGCCGCTCCCGGGGGAATCTCCTGGACAGCTGCGGCGCGCCGCCTATGGTCGACGGGTGCCGGTCC
Organism: Pseudonocardia sp. NPDC046786; assembly: GCF_040645415.1. Lineage (NCBI taxonomy): Bacteria > Bacillati > Actinomycetota > Actinomycetes > Pseudonocardiales > Pseudonocardiaceae > Pseudonocardia > Pseudonocardia sp. NPDC046786. Next base: position 45,235 of record NZ_JBEYYF010000020.1, read on the forward strand.
GACCCTCCGCGATGTCGGCGATCCTGATGATCGCCGTCACCGTCGCCGGACTGACCGTCGCCGAGACCCGCGAGATCGACGGCGCGCTGCACGTCCTGCAGCTGATCGCCGGCGCCGCCGCGATCGCGGCGATCCCGTGGCGGTACCGGTACCCGCGGGCGTTCGGCGTGGTGGCGGTGCTGTCGGCGAACGTCTCGCCGCTCACCAGCTACCTGCCGCTGGTCGGGGTGTTCGTCGTCGCGACCCGGCGCCGGGTGTCCGAGACGGTCCTGATCACGGTGCTCGCGCTCGGCGGGGCCGCGCTCAACTTCGCCGCGATCCCGGACCCGCAGACGATGTGGGCGATGCTGCTCGGCGCGTCGACGCTGCTGGTCAGCTCGGTCACCGCGGGCCTGTTCACCGGCACCCGCCGGGCGATGGTCGACGACCTGCGCGAGCGGCTCACCCGGGCCGAGGTGGACCGCGCGCTGCGCGACGAGCAGGCCCGGATCGCCGAGCGCCGCCGGATCGCGGGGGAGATGCACGACCGGCTCGGGCACCGGCTGTCGCTGCTGTCGGTGCACGCGGGCGCGCTGGCGCTGCGCACCGACCTGTCCGCCGAGACCGTCCGGGAGAGCGCGCAGGTGCTGCGCGACACCACGCACCGGGCGATGGAGGACTTGCGCACGATCGTCCAGGTGCTGCACGACCCACCGTGCGACGAGTCCGAGGACACCGAGGACCTGACCGCGGTCGAGGGTCTGGTGGCCGAGGCCCGCGCGGCGGGCGCGGACGTGTCGCTGCGCTCGACCGCGCTGCTGATGGTGGCGCCGCCGGGCAGGCCGCTGGCCGGGGTCGCCTACCGGGTGGTGCGCGAGGGCCTGACCAACGCGGCCCGGCACTCGCCGGGCGCGCCGGTGGAGGTGGTGCTCGACGGCCGCCCGGGCCGCGACCTGACCGTCACCGTCACCTCCGGCTGCACCGGCGACCGGCCCGCCCCGGAGGGCGCGGGGACCGGCCTGGTGAGCCTGCGCGAGCGGGTCGAGACACTCACCGGCGGCACGCTGGCGCACGGCCCGCTGCCGACCGGGTACCGGCTGCGGGCGGCGCTGCCGTGGCGGAAGGAGAGCGCGTGAATCCCGATCCGGAGATCCGGGTGCTGCTCGTCGACGACGATCCGCTGGTCCGGGCCGGTCTGCGGGTGATGCTCGACGGGCACGTCCTCGCCGACGCACCGGCGCCGCGCCGGATCCGGGTGATCGGCGACGCCGGTGACGGCGACGAGGTGCCGGAGGCGGTCCGCGCCGGGCGGCCGCACGTGGTGCTGATGGACCTGCGGATGCGACGGGTGAACGGCGTCGTCGCGACCCAGCGGCTGACCGCGGAGCCGGACCCGCCGACGGTGGTCGTGCTGACCACGTTCGACGCCGATGAGCACGTGGTGCGGGCGCTGCGGGCGGGCGCGGGCGGGTTCCTGCTCAAGGACGCCGCCCCGGAGCGGATCGTCGAGGCGGTCCGGGCCGCCGCCGACGGCGACGCGGTGCTGTCCCCGGCGATCACCCGCAGGCTGATCGGCATCGTGAAGGGCGGGGCCGGCCCGCTGGACCGGCGGCGCGCCGCCCGCTCCCGGCTGGACCGGCTCGCCGAGCGGGAGCGGGACGTGGCCGAGGCGGTCGCCCGCGGCGGGTCGAACGCCGACATCGCCGAGGAGCTGCACATGTCGGTGGCGACCGTGAAGTCCTATGTGTCCAGGCTGCTGCGGGAGCTGGGCCTGGACAACCGGGTGCAGATCGCGCTGCTGGTCCGCGACGCCGGCGATTAGTTCCGCCGTCCCGTCCGGTCAGCAGGGCATGAAGCTCACCTCGACCCTGTTCGTCTCCACCGACGGCGTCTACCAGGGCCCCGGCGCCCCGACGGAGGACACCTCGGGCGGCTTCACCCGGGGCGGCTGGCTGGTGCCGCACTTCGACGACGAGCTCGGCTCAGTGATGACCGGCATCGTCGGCCGGGCCGACGCGCTGCTGCTCGGTCGGCACACCTACGAGATCTTCGCCGCGTCCTGGGGGGCAATGGACGATCCCGGCGACGACCCGATCGCGGTCGGGTTCGCCACGCTCACCAAGCACGTCGTGTCGGCGACGCTGACCGCGCCGTCCTGGGCGGGGACGCGGGTGCTGCCCGGCGAGGCGGGCGCGGTCGCCGCGCTGAAGGCGGAGCCGGGCCGGGAGCTGCAGGTGCACGGCAGCGGGCTGCTGGTCCGGTGGCTGCTGGCGCAGGAGCTGCTCGACGAGCTGACCCTGGTCGTCGCGCCGGTGGTGGTCGGCGCCGGGCGCCGGCTGTTCCCGGAGTCCGGGCCCGACACCGCGCTGACCCTGACCGGGGCACGGACGACCCCGGCCGGCGTCGGCGTCCACACCTACCGCGTCGGCGGGCGCCCGGAGTACGGCGCGATCGAGGTGCAGTGATCGAGGTGCAGTGATCGAGGTGCAGTGATCGAGGTGGTGTGACCGAGGGTGCTCAGCGGGGCCAGGGGTTGGGGGCGCAGCCCTGCAGGCCGAGGGTCTGCTGCTGCATCACCGGGGCCGGGCGGCCCGGCCCGGGGCAGGGTTCGTGGCCGTGCCCGAGCCAGTGCCCCACCTCGTGGTTCACCAGGTAGTGCCGGTAGGCGGTGGGGTCGCGGGCGTAGTCCGGGGTGCCGGTGACCCAGCGCTCCAGGTTGAGCACGACGCGGTCGCCGTTGCGGCAGGACAGCCTGCCGACGGTGTCCAGCGGCAGGCACAGCCGGTCGGCCAGCTCCGGGGTGGCGAGCACGATCCGCAGCGGCGCCGGGCCGTCGGTGCGAGCGAAGCCGACCGAGCCGTCGCCGCCCCAGGAGCGGGGATGGTCGAGCACCTCGGAGACGAACGCGGCGAACGCGGCACCGTCGACGTCGATGCCGCGTTCGATCTCGACCCGCATCGGGACGGTCCGCGCGCGTCCGGCGGGCGCGGCGTGCCCACCCGGGACGACGACCGTCTCACCGGACGCGGAGCGCGGCACCTCCCGGCTGCGGACGCCCGCCCGGACGTCGGCCTCGGAGAGCGCCGGTGCTGCGGGCTCTGCCGGTGCTGCGGGCTCTGCCGGTGCTGCGGGCTCGGCCGGTGCTGCCGGGGGAGCGGGCGCCTCCGTCGCCTCGCCGAGCGGTGGTCCGGGTGCCGGGCCCGGGGGGTCGTCGACGGTGCCCGGGCCGCAGCCGGCCAGCAGGGTCAGCGCCGCCAGCAGGGCCAGCACAACCGGCCCGGTCCGCAGCGCCGGCCCGGTCGACTCAGCCGGCGCGGCGGACTCAGCCGCCTCGGCCGGCCCGGCAGACACGGTCGGCCCGGTCGGCGCGGCGGTGCCGGTGCGGGCCGGCCGGGCAACGGCCCGGATGAGGTGCGGCACGCGGCCAGGGTGACAGAGCCGGACCGCGCGCACGAGCCGCCAGGCGCCGTACCCGCCGCCCGGTCAGGCGATCCGCTTGAGCTTCTGGATCATCAGCTCGCCGTCCAGCAGGTCGCCCATGACCTGCTGGAAGTGCACCAGGTGCGGGGTCTGCAGGTGCGCGCCCAGCTTCTCGTCAGTCTCCCAGTTCTCGTAGAAGAAGAACGCCGCCGGGTCGTCGACGCCCTGGTGCAGGTCGTAGTTGCCGTAGCCGTCCTCCTTCGAGGTCGGCTCGACCAGCTTCTCCAGCTCGGCCCGTAGCTCCGCCTCCTTGCCCGGCTTGGCGCGCATCCGGGCGATGACCGTCAGCAGCTCGCGGTTGTCGTCGGTGGGGTGGCATCGTCGCCTCCGTCGTGGTCGGTCCTTCCCGGCGACTATCGAGCATCTCGGCGGGTGCGGCGCCCCGCACCTGATTACCGTCGGCCCGATGAGCGATGCGGCGGGTACCCGGGCGACGGCCGGCGCGATGGCCGAGGCGGCCCGGGAGTGGCTCGGCACGCTCGACGCGGGGCAGCGCGAGCGGGCCACCGGGCACGTCCCGAGCGGCGACGGCGACACCGACGCCGAGCGCAGGCGCTGGTTCTACACTCCCACCGACCACGGCGGTCTGACCTTCCACGAGCAGCTCCCGCCGCAGCAGCGGGCCGCGATGAAGCTGATCGGGTCGGGCCTGTCCCGGCCCGCCTACGTCACCGTCGTGACCGTGATGGGCCTGGAGAACCTGCTGGACCACACCGAGGGTTTCGTGACCATGTTCGACCGCTCCCGCGGTCGCGATCCGCTGATGTACTACCTGCGGGTGTTCGGCGAGCCCGGCGGCAGCGGCGCCTGGGGCTGGCGGTTCGGCGGGCATCACGTGTCGGTCAACATGCTGGTCGTCGACGGCGAGGTGGTGGCCACGACGCCGTGCTTCCTGGGGGCCGATCCGGCGTCGTCGGAGCTGCTGGGGGACGCGACGCTGCGCCCGCTCGGCCGGGTCGAGGACCTGGCCCGCGATCTGGTGCGGTCGCTGCCCGCGCCGCTGCGCGGGCGCGCGGTGCTGCTGGACAGGGCCCCGCCGGACGTCGTCGCGGCGAACCGGGCCGATCCGCAGGAGGGCGACAACTGGATCCCGCTGGCCGGGGTGTGGCGGGACCGGTTCGGCTCGGACACCGAGCAGGCGAAGCTGGACGCGGTGAGCGAGGCGATCGAGGAGCGGGCCGGGTTCACCGACGCCGAGAAGGACGTCGTGCGGCTCTCCCGCACCCCGCTGGGCGTCCCCGCGGCGGAGCTGGACGCCGGGCAGCGCGAGATGCTGCGCGTGCTGCTCGGCACCTACCTGGGCCGGGTGCCGGCCGAGGTGTCGCCGATCGGCCGGTACGACGACGACGCCGAGCTGGACCGGGTGCACGTGGCCTGGGCCGGGTCACTGGCCGACGGTGCCCCGAACTACTACCGGCTGCAGGGCCCGCGGCTGCTGGTCGAGTGGGACAACACCCAGCGCGAGGCGAACCACGCGCACTCGGTGTGGCGGGACCCGTCGGCCGACTTCGGGCTGGACGTGCTGGGCGCGCACCGGGCGGCGCACCACCTGCGGTGAGGGATCACGGCCGGTAGGCGGGCGCCCGGCTCGGGCCCTCCCGGTGCCGGTCGGCGAGCAGCGGCCGCCAGCGCGGCGCGACCAGCGTGGACAGCACGACGACGCTGGCCGTGCGGGCGACCAGCGGTGAGCGTCCCAGCGCGAGCAGGGTCGCCTGCAGGTCCTCGTGCGAGGACGCCGCGATCCGGCACAGCACGTCCGACGAGCCGGTCGTCGCGTACGCCTCGGTCACCGCGGGGAGCGCGGCCAGTGCCGCGGTGACGTCGTCCAGCTCGCCCTGGGCGATCTCCAGCGTCACGAACGCCTGCACGCCGAAACCGGCTGCTGGGAGGTCGACGTCCGGCCCGTAGCCGGTGACCACGCCGGCCCGTTCCAGCCGGTCCAGCCTGGCCTGCACGGTGCCGCGGGCGACGGTCAGCGCGCGGGACAGCTCCAGCACCCCGGCCCGCGGCCGGTCCGCGACGGCGGCGAGCAGGTCGACGTCGAGGGCGTCGAGGCGGATCGGCTCGGGCACGCCGCGGAGTCTAGGCCGGGCCGGGACGCACCCCGCCCGGTCCGCTCCCGGCACGGCTCCGGCACGGGATTGGCAAGGATATGGCAAGGCTTGACAAGCTTGTGCAAGCCATTGCAGGGTGAGGCCGTCCCACCGCGGGGACACGCACGAGGAGGAGCACCGTGGCGCCCACCCTGACCGACGTCGCCCGGACCGCAGGCGTCGCACTGTCGACCGCGTCCCGGGTGTTCTCCGACCCGGACCGGATCGGCGCCGGGACCCGCCGCAGGGTGCTGGCCGCCGCGCAGGAGCTCGGGTACGCGCCGCGCACCGCCGAGCCGACGGCCGCGCCGGTCACCGCCACCGTCGCCGCGGTCGTCCCGGACATCGCGAACCCGGTGTTCTCCCGCTTCGTCAAGGCCGCCCAGGCGCAGGGCAGGCAGGTCCGCTCCACGGTCGTCGTCGCCGACACCGACTACGACGCCGACCGCGAGCGCGAGGTGATCACCGGGCTCTGCCCGCGGGTGGACGGCATCGTCGTGCACTCGTCCCGGCTGGACGGCGCCGAGGTGCTCGACCTGTGCGGCGGCACGCCGTCGGTGCTGGTCAACCGCGAGGTGCCCGGCGGGGACTGCGTGATCGCCGACTCCACGCAGGGGCTGCGCCAGGTCGTCGACCACCTGGACGCGCTGGGCCACCGGCACATCGCCTACGTCCAGGGCCGCTCGGACTCCTGGTCCAACCTGCACCGGGTCGGCCTGGTGCGCGAGCTCGCCGCCGAGTACGGCTGCGAGCTGTCGCTGCTGGGCTGGCACACCGAGACCACCGACGGCGGCAGCGCCGCCGCGGCCCGGGTGCTGGCTTCCGGCGCGACCGCTGCGATCGCGCACAACGACCTGGTCGCGCTCGGGCTGATGGCCGGGGCCCGCGCGCTCGGCGCCCGGGTGCCCGACGACCTGTCCGTCGTCGGCAGCGACGACATCCCGTTCTCCGCGCTGTCCGAGCCGGGCCTGTCCAGCATCGCCACCCCGATGGACCGCGCCGGGACCCTCGCCATGGAGATCCTCGGCCGCGCCGCCGCGGGCGAGCGCACCGCGCCGCGGGCCGTCCGGCTGCCCACCCACTTCGTCGCGCGCGGCACCACCGGCCCGGCGCCGGCCCGCTCCGCCACCGCACTGGAGGTCACCCCGTGAAGATCGTCGTCGCCGACCAGAACCTGGCCGGCATCCGCGCCGAGACCGAGGCGTCGCTGCCAGCGGGCAGCGAGATCGTCTGGTCGCCGACCCGGGACGCCGACGACATCGCAGCGCTGGTCGGCGACGCGGACGTGCTGATCGGCGGGCACTGCCCGAAGGAGGTCGCGGACGCGGGGCCCGGGCTGCGGCTGGTGCACGCCGCAGGCGCCGGCACCGACGGCATCGACGTCGGCGCGCTGCCCGCCGGGTGCACCGTCGCCAACACCTTCCACCACGAGGACTCGATCGCCGAGTACGTCGCGGCCTCGGCGGTCCTGCTGCGCCGCGGCTTCCTCGCCCAGGACGCCGCGCTGCGCCGGGGGGAGTGGCCGACCCCGGCCTACGATCCCGCCGCCCGCTGGACCGGCTCGCTGCAGGAGGCGACCGTCGGGTTCGTCGGTTTCGGCCACATCGGGTCCCGCGCCTGGGACCGGTTGCGGGCGTTCGGTGCGCGCGGCGTCGCGGTGACCGGGCGCGGTGCGATCGACGCCGCCGCGACCGGCCTGGACTGGGCGGGCAGCACCGCCGACCGGCTCGGCGAGCTGCTGGCCTGCTCCGACGTGGTCGTCGTCAGCGCCCCGCTCACCCCGGCGACCGAGGGGCTGATCGGTGCCGCCGAGCTGACGTCCATGAAGGATTCCGCGATCCTGGTCAACGTCGGCCGTGGGCCGCTGGTCGATGAGCGGGCGCTGTACGAGGCGCTGCGCGACAACGTGATCGGCGGTGCCGCGATCGACGTCTGGTACGGCTATCCGGCGCCGGGCACCGCGCGGGCCGAGCCGTCGGCGCTGCCGTTCCGGGAGCTGGGCAACGTCCTGATGACCCCGCACAGCTCCGGCCTGACCCGGCAGACCTTCCTCGGGCGGGCCGCCGAGATCGGCGCGAACACCCACCGGCTCGCAGCGGGGGAGCCCCTCGCCAACGTGGTGGCGGTGGTCGGCCGGTGAGCGGCCCGGACCGGATCGTCGCGGCCGAGGTGCTGCTCACCTCGCCCGGCCGCAACTACCTCACGCTGAAGATCACCACCGCGGAGGGGGTGACCGGCTGGGGCGACGCCACCCTCAACGGCCGCGAGCTGGCCGTCGCCGCCTACCTGCGCGAGCACCTGTGCCCGCAGCTGCTCGGGCGCGACCCGGCCCGGATCGAGGACACCTGGCAGTACCTCTACCGCGGCGCCTACTGGCGGCGCGGCCCGGTCACCATGACCGCGGTCGGCGCAGTCGATCTCGCGCTGTGGGACATCAAGGGCAAGGCCGCCGGGCTGCCCGTCTACCAGCTGCTCGGCGGCGCCGTCCGGGACCGGGTGCGGGCCTACACACACGCCACCGGCTGGGAGACCGGCCAGCTGTGCGACGCCGTGGACGCCGTGCGCGAGCGCGGCTTCACCGCCGTCCGGGTGCAGAGCGGGGTGCCCGGCCTGGACTCGGTCTACGGCGTCGGCCGCGGGCCCGGCTACGAGCCGGCCGCCCGCGGCACCGTGCCCGCCGAGGAGGTCTGGGACACCGCCGCCTACCTGCGGCACGTCCCGGGCGTGCTGGCCGAGGTCCGGGCGCACGCCGGTCCGGAGCTCGCCCTGCTGCACGACGCGCACCACCGGCTCACCCCGATCGAGGCCGCCCGGCTCGGGAAGGCCCTCGAACCGGCCGACCTGTACTGGCTGGAGGACGTCACCCCGGCCGAGAACCCGGACGTGCTGCGCCGGGTCCGCGCACACACCACCGTCCCGCTGGCGATCGGCGAGGTGTTCTCCACCCTCTGGGAGTTCCAGCAGCTGATCACCGAGCAGCTGATCGACCACGCGCGCGCCGCGGTCACCCACGCCGGCGGGATCAGCGCGCTGCGCAGGCTGGCCGTGCTCGCCGACGTCTGGCAGGTGAAGGTGAGCCCGCACGGCCCCTCGGACGTCTCGCCGATCGCGATGGCGGCGGGCCTGCACCTCGCGCTGGCCACGCCGAACCACGGGATCGCGGAGTACATGGGCTACCCGGAGCCGGCGCACGAGGTGTTCCGGCACGCCTGGACCTGCACCGACGGCCACCTGCACCCCGGCGACGCGCCCGGCCTCGGCGTCGACGTCGACGAGGCGCTCGCCGCCCGGTACCCCTACGAACCCGCCCTGCTGCCCGTCGCGCGCCGCCGCGACGGCTCGATGACGGACTGGTGAGCATGCACCCACCGACCGGGATCGTCCACATCGGACTGTCCAACTTCCATCGGGCGCACCAGGCGGTGCACACCGCCGCCGCGCTCGCCGCCGAACCCGGCCCGTGGGGCGTGCTGGGGGTGGCGCCGCGCAGCACCGCGGTCGCCGACGCGCTCGTCGCGCAGGACCTGCGCTACACCGTCGTCGAGATCTCGCCGGACGGCGAGCGGGCGAGCGTCCCCGCGGTGCACACCGGTGCGCTGGTGGCGGCCCGCGATCCGGAGCCGGTGCTGGCCGCACTCGCCGCACCGGACACCCGGATCGTCTCGCTGACCGTCACCGAGGGCGGGTACACGATCGATCCGCGCACCGGTGGCATCGATCTCGACGATCCCGGTGTGCGGGCCGACCTGGCCGGCGCGAGCGGCACCGCGATCGGCCTGGTCGCCCGCGGCCTGCTCCGCCGGGCCCGCGGTCACGGCGCCCCGGTGACCGTGCTGAGCTGCGACAACCTGCTCGCCAACGGCGAGGTGACACAGCGGCTGGTGCGCGGATTCGCGGCCGCGCTGCCGGCCGCCGAGCGCGACGACCTGCTCGGCTGGCTCGACGCGGGCGCCGTCACGTTCCCGAACTCGATGGTGGACCGGATCGTGCCGGCCACCACCGACGCCACCCGGGCCGCCGCGGCGCGGCTGACCGGCGTCCCGGACGCCGTCCCGGTGCCCGCCGAGCCGTTCAGCATGTGGGTGCTGCAGGACGCGTTCGCCGCAGGCCGGCCGGCCTGGGAGGCGCCGGGCGACCGGGGGCGCGTCCCCGGCGCGGTGTTCACCGACGACGTCGCCGGCTACGAGCTGCTCAAGCTGCGCCTGCTCAACGGCACCCACTCGCTGCTCGCCTACCTCGGCGCGCTCGCCGGGGAGGACCTGATCGCGGACTCGGCCGCCCGGCCGTCGATCCGGGCCGCGGCCGCGCGGGTGCTGCACGACGACTACCGGCCCACCGTGCGGGTGCCCGACGGCGTCGACGTCGACGACTACGCCGCCCGGCTGTTCACCCGCTGGTCGAACGTCGCGCTCGGGCACCGCACCCGGCAGGTCGGGTCGGACGGGTCGCTCAAGCTCGCCCAGCGGATCCCCGGCCCGGCCGCCGAGCACCTGGCGTCCGGCACGATGCCGCACCATCTCGCGCTGACCGTCGCCGGCTGGCTCGCCTGCGTCGCACCGCCCGCCGGGTTCGATCCCGGCCCGCACGCCGCCGCGATGGCCGAGCCGGCCCGCGACCGGCTGGCCGCGACCGCGGCCGGCCCGGCCGACGGGCACGTGCGGGCCGGGCTGGACCTGCTCGGCGGGGATCCCGGTGGCGGGTTCGCGGCCCGCACCGCCGAGCTGCTCGACGTGCTCGTGCGGCACGGCGTCGACGCCGCGGCCGCCGAGGCCGCCGGTGAGCGGAGGGCGGCATGAGCACCGGAACGATCCCCGGGCGCACCCGCGCCGCCGTCCTGCACGCCGCGCTCGACCTGCGGGTCGACGAGGTGCCGGTGACCGGCCCCGCCCCCGGCGAGGTGCTCGTCGCGGTCGAGGCGGTCGGCGTCTGCGGCTCCGACGTGCACTACTTCACCGACGGCCGCAACGGGCGCAACGTGCTGCGCGGCCCGATGGTGCTGGGGCACGAGGCGGCCGGCGTCGTCGCCGCGCTCGGGCCGGGGGTGACCGGACCGGCGGTCGGCACCAGGGTCGCCGTCGAACCGGCGGTCGGCTGCGGGGACTGCCCGACCTGCCGGTCCGGCGCCTACCACCTGTGCCCGTCCGGGACCTGCTTCGGCTCGCCGCCCACCGACGGCGCCATGTCCGGCTACCGGGCCGTCCCGGCCCGCGCCGTGCACCCGCTGCCGGACACGCTGACCACCGAGCTCGGCGCGCTCGTCGAACCGCTGGCGGTCGCCGTGCACGCGGTCCGCCGGGCCGGGGTGTCCACCGGGCACCGGGTGCTGGTCACCGGTGCCGGGCCGATCGGGGTGCTGGTCGCCCAGGTCGCCCGGGCCGCCGGCGCCGAGCAGGTCGTCGTCACCGACGTGCACGACGCCCGGCTCGACCGGGCCGCCGGGCTCGGCGCCACCGGCACCGTCAACACCGCCCGCGACGAGCTCGGGGAGGCCACGTTCGACCGGCTGCTCGAGTGCTCCGCGGTGCCCGCCGCGCTCTGGCAGGGCATGCACGCGCTCGGCCCGGCCGGGCGGGCGACCGTCGTCGGCCAGGCACCGGACGCGCTGCGCGCACCGGGTGCCGACCCGCACCACCTGAAGGTCGTCGTCCGCCCGGGCGACTGACATCCCGCCCCGCACGGGGCCCGACTCCATCCGAGGACGCATGGACACCAGCGGAACCGCACCAAACCCGTCCACAGTGGATCCCGATCGGCCGGCCGACCCGAAGGCGACCCGCAAGGCGGCCTGGGCCGGTCTGGTCGGCACCACGCTCGAGCAGTACGACTTCGTCATCTACGGCACCGCATCGGCGCTGGTGTTCTCGACGCTGTTCTTCCCGAACGTCTCGCCGACCGTCGGCATCCTGGCCAGCTTCTCCGCCTACGCGGTCGGGTTCCTGGCCCGGCCGCTGGGCGGGCTGTTCTTCTCCCGCTACGGCGACCGGCTCGGCCGCAAGTGGATCCTGGTCGCGACGCTGCTGCTGATGGGCGGCTCCACGCTGCTGATCGGCCTGCTGCCCACCTACGAGATGATCGGCGTGTTCGCGCCGATGCTGCTGGTGGTGTGCCGGTTCTTCCAGGGCTTCGGCGCCGGGGCCGAACAGGCAGGCGCGGCGACCCTGCTCACCGAGACCGTCGGCCGGGGCCGGCGCGGCCGGTACGCCTCGCTGGTGATGGTGGGCGCGGCGCTCGGCACCGCGCTGGGCGCCGTGGTCTGGATCGCGGTGCAGCAGCTGCCCGAGGAGCAGCTGATGAGCTGGGGCTGGCGGCTGGTGTTCGGGTCCAGCCTGATCGTCACGGTCGTCGCGATGGTGATCCGCCGCAAGCTCGACGAGAGCCCGGTGTTCGCCGAGCTGAAGGAGAACCACGTCGCGCCGGCCAAGCCGGCCGGCGAGGTGTTCCGGCACGGCCGCCGTCCGATGCTGCTGGTGCTGTTCATGAACGTCGGAACCAGCGCGCAGTCCTACACCTTCCAGGTGTTCATCGCGTCCTACCTGGTGATGCAGGTCGGCGTGGACTCGTCGTTCGTGCCGCCGGTGCTGCTGGTCGGTGCGATCTGCGGCGGCCTCGCCGCGTTCGGCTTCGGCTCGCTGTCCGACCGGGTCGGGCGGCGCCCCGTCTACGTCGGGATCATGGCCGGGATCGTGCTGCTTCCCTGGCCCGCGTTCGTCGCGCTGAACACCGGTGATCCGGTCGCCGTCGTGGTGACCATCGTGATCGGCTTCGTGCTCGCCGTGAACGGCGGCGTCGGCGTCCAGATGAGCTACTTCCCGGAGCTGTTCGGCAGCCGCTACCGCTACGCCGGGGTCACCCTGGGCCGGGAGTTCTCCTCCGCGCTCGGCGGCGGCGTCGCACCGCTGATCTGTGCCGCCCTGCTCAGCGCGTTCACCGGGTCCTGGATCCCGGTCGCGCTCTACATGTCGCTGATCGCGCTGGTCAGCCTGGTCGCCGCCTGGATGGCGCCGGAGACCCTGGACCGTGATCTCACTGTCCCGCACGACGCCGGGGCCCCGCTCCGCGGCCGGGTGGACGCCTGATGGGTACGGCGCCACGGGCCGTCTGCCTCGGCGAGACGATGGGCCTGCTCGCCGCCACGTCCGTCGGCCGGCTCGCGCACGTCGGCGAGATGGCGCTGGGCATCGGCGGGGCGGAGAGCAACGTCGCGATCGCGCTGTCCCGGCTCGGGGTGCCGACCGCGTGGGCCGGCCGACTCGGCGCCGACGCGATCGGCGACCGGGTGGCCCGGGAGCTGACCGCCGAGCGGATCGACGTGCACGCCGTCCGCGACCCGGACGCGCCGACCGGGCTGATGCTCAAGGAGCGCCTGCCCGGCGGCCGGATCAAGGTCTGGTACTACCGCTCGCACGCCGCCGGGTCCCGGCTGGTCGCCGCCGACGTCGACGACGACCTGATCGCCGCCGCCGAGCTGCTGCACGTCACCGGCATCTCACCGGCGCTCGGGCCGGGCCCCGGGGCGGCCGCGGCGCACGCCGTCGCGGTCGCCCGGGCGGCCGGGACGACGGTGTCGGTCGACGTCAACCACCGCTGCGCGCTGTGGTCCGACGTCGACGCCGCCCCCGCCCTGCGGACCCTCGCCGCCTCGGCGGACGTGCTGTTCGCCGGGGACGACGAGGCGCGCCTGGTGCTCGGGAGCACCGAGACCGATCCGGAGACGCTGGCCCGCGGGCTGGCCGGGCTCGGGCCGTCCGAGGTCGTGGTGAAGCTGGGGGCGGACGGGGCGCTCGCACTGGTCCGGGACGGCCGGGCGTCGGCTGGTGTGAGAGCTGCGGGGTCTGTGGGGACTGCGGGGGCTGTGGGGACTGCGGGGGCCGCGGGCGGCAGCGCCACGTCTGGCGGCTGGACGGTGCTGTCCGAGCCCGCGGTGCCGGTGGAGGTCGTCGACCCGGTCGGCGCCGGTGACGCGTTCGTCGGCGCCTACCTGGCCGAGCGGCTGGCCGGCCGCGACCCGGCGGCCCGACTGCGCACCGCGGTCGCCGCGGGCGCGCTGATGTGCACCGTCCCCGGGGACTGGGAGGCGCTCCCCGACCGGAGCGACCTGGCCGCGATGACCGGACCCGACGTGAGCCGCTGAGCTCACACCCCGTCGCCGTCGTCCGCACCCGTCGCAGCGGGTGCGGACCGGGGCGACGGGGTGCGGACCGGACGTCGGGCGAAGGCGGGGGCCCGCTCCGGGAGGGGGCCGACGCCGACCAGGTAGGCCGGGACGATCCGCAGGGCCGGCACCCGGCGCATCAGGCCGAGCACCGCTGCCGGCGGGGCGGTCAGCGTGCCGTCGAGTGCGGGAGCGGCGACCAGCCGGTGCATGATCCGTTGCACGCCCTGGACCAGCACGGTCGGCAGCAGCCGCCGGCGCCGGACCCGCGCGAGCTCGGCGCCGGGCACGCTGCCCCGCCGCAGTGCCGGGGCGAGCAGCCTGGCGGCGGCGACCGCGTCCTGCACGGCGAGGTTGATCCCGACCCCGCCGATCGGGGACATCGCGTGCGCGGCGTCGCCGATGAACAGCAGGCCGTCGACGTGCCAGCGGCGCAGCCGGTTCAGCCGCACGTCGAGATGCTTCACGTCGTCCATCGAGCCGATCGCGCCGACCCGGTCGGCACAGTCCGGGATCAGCTCGGCGACGTCGGCCCGGAACGCCTCGATCCCGCGGGCGCGCAGCGCCGCGTCGGAACCCTTCCGGCCGAGGTAGGCGATCTGCAGGTAGCCCTCGCGCGGGATGACGACGGCGAACCGGCCCGTGCCGAGCCGGGGCGTGAGCATCGCGCCGGTCTCGTCGGGCCGGCGCGGCAGCCGGAACCACCAGGCGTCGAACGGGACCCCGAACTCGCGTACCGCCAGACCGGACCCGGACCGCAGCAGCGAGTGCCTGCCGTCGCAGGCCACCGTCAGCTCGGCCCGGAGGATCCCCGACGCGCCGTCCGCGGTCCGGTACCGGACGCCGGTGACCCGGCCGTTCTCGCGCAGCGCGCCGGTCGCCGCAGTGCTGGTCCGGAGCGTGAACGACGGCTCGGCGCGGGCCGCGTCGGCGAGCAGGTCCAGCAGGTCCCACTGCGGCATCATCGCGATGTAGGGATGCCGCACGCCGAGCCGGGCCAGCCGGGCCAGGTCGCCGACGACCTGCGGCGGGCCGCCGCCCGGGGTGGGCAGGGCGACCTCGGTGATCCGGCACTGCGGCAGGGCCGCGACCCGCTCGCCCAGCCCCAGGTCGTCGAGCAGGTCGAGGGTCGACGGGTGCACCGTGTCGCCGCGGAAGTCGCGCAGGAAGTCGGCATGCTTCTCCAGGACGGTCACCCGGATCCCGGCCCGGGCGAGCAGCAGCCCGAGCACCATCCCGGCGGGGCCGCCCCCGACCACGCAGCAGGTCGTCCGCTCCATCGCGTCACCTCGAATCGGCCTGCGCCGACTGTAGCCCCGGACGCCGGCGGGGGCCCGCCGTTCCCGGCCCCGACGTCACACCCGCTGGAGCCGGTGCGGCGTAGGCCTGGGGTGCGGTGGGGGAGCCGGGGCGCGGTGGGGCGGCGTGACGGGGCACCGGGGGCGGCGGTGTCGCCCCCGGTGCCACGGGATCAGGCGTGCGCCGCGGCCCGGAACCCGTGCAGCTGGGCGGGGCCGTCCGGCCCGGTCCACAGCACCTGGGTGAGCAGCAGGCTGATCACCCCGGTCCGCGGGTCCGACCGCCAGCCGGTGCCGAGCCCGCCGTCCCATCCGTAGCGCCCGTCCGGCTCGACGCAGAGGCCCAACCCCCAACCGGCGCCGTCGAGGAACATCGTGGCGTCGGCCCGCTGCGCGTCGGTGAGCCGGTCGGTGGTCAGCTCGGCGACCCCGCCGGGGGAGAGCAGCGGCCGGCCGCCGTCACGCAGTGCCCGGGCGAAGGCCAGCAGGTCGTCGAGGGTGGAGACGAGCCCGGCCGCGCCGGACGGGAACGGCGGCGGCGCGGCCCACGCGCCGCGCACCGGGTC
The DNA here is from genome assembly GCF_040645415.1 of Pseudonocardia sp. NPDC046786. NCBI lineage: Bacteria > Bacillati > Actinomycetota > Actinomycetes > Pseudonocardiales > Pseudonocardiaceae > Pseudonocardia > Pseudonocardia sp. NPDC046786. The sequence goes on from NZ_JBEYYF010000020.1 coordinate 60,803, forward strand.
GACGACGGTGAACCCGCCGGCCGGGTCCGCGGCGAGCTGCGGGACGAACCTGTCCAGCTGCTCCGCGGACACGTGGAAGCCGGTGTCGTGCATGCCGAGCGGGGCGAACACCCGGTCCCGGAGCAGGTCGGGGAGGGACCGGCCGCAGACCCGCGCGAGCAGCACACCGAGCAGGTCCCCGCTGGTCTGGTAGGCCCAGCGCTCGCCGGGCTGGGCGATCAGCGGGATCGCGGCGAGCCTGCGCATCCACTCGTCCGGCGGCGGGGGCCGGTAGCGGCCGGGCGGGCCGTCGCTGCCGAGCCGGGCGTCGGCGTAGGCCCTCTGCACCGGCAGATCGGCGGTGAACCGGGGCAGCATCCCGATCCCGCTGCGGTAGGACAGCAGGTCGGCGAGGGTGATCCCGCGCCGGGCCGGAACGGTGTCGTCCAGCTCCGCGGCCTCGTGCCGCAGCACCCTGGGACGGGCCAGCTCGGGCAGCCAGGTCGCGACCGGGGCATCGAGATCGAGCGCTCCGTCCTCGACCAGGCCGAGCGCTGCAACGGCGACGACCGGCTTGGTGATCGAGGCGATCCGGACGATGGTGTCCCGGCGCAGCGGCCGCCCGGCGCCGTCGTCACCGAGGACGTGCACCTCGGTGCCCGCCCGCGGCCGGTCGACGGCGGCGAGCAGACCGGGTGTCCGGCCGCCGGTGACGGCATCCTGCAGCGTCCGTGCCACATCGCCGGACGCGCTGCGGTCGAGATCGGTGCGCACGGTGCCTCCCGCTGTCGGACGGTCTCACCGGTTCCGACCCGACCGGCCGCCGGAACTCATCGGCCGGGCTACGGCTTGATGCCGACGCCCCCGACGACGCAGCGCTGCACGGCGTCCTCCGGGGTGAGCTGAGGGCCGTCCGGCCACCACCGGTGACACGTCACGATGCCCGGCTCGACCAGCTCCACACCGGTGAAGAGGGCCTCGATCTGCGGCCGCGTGCGAAAGTGGCCGCTGCCCATCGGGCTGTGCAGCAGGAGGTCCTCGATCCGGCGGGCCAGCGCGCTGTCGTCGTTCTCCGGGTCGAAGAAGTGCGAGAGCACCACGACGCTCCCGGCCGGGAGCCGGTCGAGGTAGCCGGCCATGATCTCGGCGGTCCGCTCGGCGACATGGTGCAGGGTGGCGACCTGGAGCAGCGCCACCGGCCGGTCGAGATCGAGGAATTCCTGCACCGTCGGGTCGTCGAGGACCGCGCCCGGGTCGCGCAGGTCGGCGTCGATGAAGCGGGTGCCGTCGTTGTCCTCCAGCAGCGCCCGGCCGTGCGCGACGACCGTCGGGTCGTTGTCGACGTAGACCACCCTGGCCTCGGGCCGCAGCCGCTGGACGACCTGGTGGGTGTTCTCCGCGGTCGGCAGGCCGGAGCCGCAGTCGAGGAACTGGGTGACCGGGGTCTGGGTGGCGACGAAGCGGGCGGCCCGGATCAGGAACGCCCGGTTGTCCAGCGCGATCCGGCCGATCTCCGGGGCGACCGCCCGGATCCGGTCGATGATCGCCCGGTCGACCTCGTAGTTGTCCTTGCCACCGAGTGCGTAGTCGTAGACGCGGGCGATGCTGGCCCGGGTGGTGTCGATGTAGGTGGGAGCTCGACCCTCGGCCGGCTGGACCATCTGCGGTGTCCTCACTGCGCTCGGCGCGGACGTACGGAGTGACCGGCGTCACCTGTTCGGTCCACCGTAGCGGACCCCGGGGGTGGCTGAGCAGGACGGTTGCGCCGCGGTTCGAACACCGGCTGTGTAGGCTGGATCGCCCGAACGCCTGAGCCGGGCACCGGTGCCCGGCCCGTACCCCCTGACGAGCCGGTGCGCCGGGCGGTGCCGGTGGCGTCGGGACCCCCGTCCGGATCCAGAGGAGCACGCCCCCGGTGGTCGCGAGCCCGAACAGCCCGACGCCGCCCGGCGCCGACCGCGGCCCGACGGCGCAGCGGATCGTGCTCGGCTCCCACCTGCGCCGGCTGCGGGAGCGGGCCGGGATCCGGCGGGCCGACGCGGCGTACGCGATTCGCGGCTCGGACTCGAAGCTGAGCAGGCTCGAGGCGGGCAAGGTCGGGTTCAAGCAGCGCGACGTGCTGGACCTGCTCACCCTCTACGGCGTCGCCGACGGCCCCGAGCGCGAGCACGTGCTCGCGATGGCGGGGGAGAGCAAGGGCAGCGGCTGGTGGGCCCGCTACAACGACGTGGTCCCCGGCTGGTTCGAGGGCTTCGTCGGGCTGGAGTCCTCGGCGTCCCGGATCCTGACCTACGAGCTGATGTTCGTGCCGGGCCTGCTGCAGACCGAGGCGTACTGCCGCGCCGTGGTGAGCGGCGGCCACGCCGAGCTTCCGCCGGACCGGCTGGCCGAGGTGGAGAAGCGGGTCGAGGTCCGGCTGCGCAGGCAGAAGGTGCTGCACCGCAAGGACGCCCCGACCTTCTGGGTGGTGCTCGACGAGGCGGTGCTGCTGCGTCCGGTCGGCGGGCCCGCGGTGTACCGGGAGCAGATCGAGCACCTGCTGGACCTGTCCGCACTGCCGAACGTGATCGTCCAGCTGCTGCCGCGGAGCCTGTCCGGCTACGCCGCCGAGCACGCGTTCACGATGCTGCGGTTCGCCGAGCCCGAGCTGCCCGACCTGGTCTACCTGGAGGAGATGACCGGCGCGTCGTACCTGGACAAACGGGCCGACGTGGAGCGCTACGGGCGCTCGATGGACCGGCTCACCGTCGACGCGCTGAGCCCGGACGAGACCGGGCAGGCGCTGGTGAAGCTGCTCGCCGACGGCTGACCGGACGCCGGCCGGGCGATCGGCGGCCGCAGCACCGGCGGCCGGACGGCGGCGCGCGGTGGCCCGACCGGCGATCTGCAGCCGGGCGCGGCCGGGTGACCGCCGGGCGCCGACGGGCGGTGCCGCCCCGGCCCGGCTGCTACCGTCGATGCACGCGACAATGCATGTGCAGATGAGGTGAGCGTTCGCATGAACCAGATGCACCTGAGCGACCCCGCGACGATCGACGAGCTGACCTGGCGCAAGAGCACCCGCAGTGGCCAGCAGGGCAACTGCGTGGAGCTCGCGGTCACCGGCGAGGGGATCGCGGTCCGCAACTCCCGCGATCCGCACGGCACGGTCCTGGCGTTCTCCACGTCCGGCATCGGCGATCTCCTGACCTCGATCAAGAACGGCGAGCTCGACGATCTCGCCTGATCCCTGTTCCTCCCGCGGGCGGCCGGCCCGACCCCGGCCGCCCGCGGTGAGCCACCGGGCAGCGCGACGCCCGCCACACCGGTGATCAACCGGCGCCGCCCGGTGTAGGAAAGAACGGTGAGCCGTTCGGAACAGGCCCCGGCCCCGTCCTACCGCGGGGCCAGCGCCCACTACCTGTCCCCGTCCCGGCGGGACCCGGTGAAGATCCTCTCCGAGGAGCCGGTGACCCGGCGGGTGATCGCCGCCGCGCTCGCGGCGCTCGGCCGCACCGGGGACGGTCCGGTGTCGGTGCTCGACGTCGGCTCGGGGACGGCCGACGGGTACGCGCTGCTCACCCGTTCCGCGCCGGACGCCCCGCCGCTGGTCGCGCCGGAGCGCCTGACCTACGTCGGCCTGGACGTCGATCCGGAGATGGTGCGGACGGCGCGGGCGACGGTGGTCTCGCCGTCGGCGTCGTTCGTGCTGGGTGACGTGCGCGACCGGCTGCCGGACGGCGTCTTCGACCTGTACCTGTCCTGCGGTGTCCCGTACTCGCACCTCACCCGCGACGAGCTGGTCGTGGCCCTGCGCTCGGTGCTGACCGCGGTCGCGGCGCGCGGCCGCCGGGCCGCCGTGATCGTCGACGTGCTGGGCCGCTACTCGGTGGAGTGGCGGCCGCGCTGGGACCGCGAACGCTGGGACTACGCGATGAGCTTCTTCGCCGGCGGAGGCGACGCGATCTCGGAGCCGATGACCTTCTACTCGCGGCCCGCGCTCGACGCGGTGGTCGACGCCGCCCGGGAGGGCAGCGGCGCCCGGATCGTCGCCCGGACCGCCGTCGACCGCTCGGTGCTGGTCGGGCGGCACACCGCCACCGGCACGTTCCACCCGCAGGTGCCGCGGTTCCGGACCCTGGTCAACGACCTCCTGCGCGACCCGGGCCGGGTGCGCCCGGCGGACCTGCGGTTCACCCCGGCGACCGACGGGGCCCCGGCCGACGTGCTGGCCTGGCTCGGCCGGTTCGCCACCCGCTGGAACCGGCTGCTGGCAGGCCGGCCGGACCGGGCGGGCGCGCTCGACGACGCCGCGGCGGCCCGGCTCGCGCACACCCTGCTGGATCTGGAGCGGGAGGCGGGGCCCGGCCTCGGCGTCGGCCACTCGCTGACGATGACTGTGGTGGCCGAGCGGGCGTGACGTGGGTCTCCCGGGCATTCCGGTCATCGGACCGACCTCTGGACCGTGGTTCGTCGCGGGCGCTCGGACGACCGGGCTCGCCGACCCAGTTCCATCCCGCGCACGCAGGCCGGTTTCGACGCCTGGATCGCGCAGGGCGCCGGTGCCCTGCACTACGCGTTCCGGCAGCAGGCGCCCGCCCCGGTTCGAGCGGGCGGAAACCCGGTGGTCCAGAACCCGGCCACCAGGGCACCATCCGGGGCGCGATCGATGGTGTCCTGCGAGGTCGGGTACCTCCACCTGCCGGGAGCGTTCGCACCAGAGCTGGCCGCTCGATGCCGGGAGCTGCTCGGCGTCGAGCTGCGCGGCCGGGGGATCGAGCTGGACGATCCCGGCACCTGGCCCGGCCCGGTGGTGCGGATCGAGGCGATGGCCCAACCGGAGTTCACCGAGTCCGCCGGGACGCCGATCCTGCGCGCCGCCTACGACGAGCTGGTCGGCCCCGGGCGCTGGCGGCCGCGTCGGGGGATGGGCACCCTCCCGATCCGGTTCCCGCACCACGCCGAGCCCGGCGACGACGGCTGGCACGTCGAGGCATCGTTCGCCGGGCGGGACGGCGGCCCGCGGCTCTCGGCCGCATCGCGCGGGCGGGCGCTGCTGATGCTGTTCCTCTACACCGACGCCGGCCCGACGACGCACCGACGCTGCTCCGGGCGGGCTCGCAGCATGACGTCGCGCCGCTGCTCGCCCGGTACGGGGAGGACGGCGCGGAGTGGCTGTCGTTCTGCGGGGAGGCGGTCCCGGCGACCGGGCACCGGCCGATGGTCGCCGCGACCGGTGCGGCCGGGGACGTCTACCTGGTGCACCCGTTCGTGGTGCACCGGGCCCAGCGGATGGGCCCGGACGCCCGAGGCCCGCGGATCGCCCAGCCGCCGCTGGAGCCGGCGGCCGCCGCGGCCTGACCGGGTGGGTCAGAGCTGGACGCCCCGGGTGAGGGCGCCGTCGACCACCAGGTTGGTCCCGCTGATCCGGCTCGCCCGCGGGCTGACCAGTGCGACGACGGCGTACGCGGTCTCCTCCGGGGTGCCCATCCGGCCGGTCGGGTTCAGGCCCATCGCGTGCGCGAACAGCTCGGGATTGCCCTGCTCGACGCTCTCCCACACCCCGCCCGGGAAGTAGACGTTGCCGGGGGAGACCGCGTTGGCCCGGATCCCCTTCGGCGCCAGGTCGAACGCCAGCCCGGACACGTAGTGCACCAGGGCGGCCTTCATCACGCCGTACGAGCCGTCCGCGAAGTCGATCTCCCGGCCGGACACCGAGGACACCGCGGTGACCGACGCGGCGTCGCTGCGCTCCAGGTGCGGCAGCGCCGCCTCGACCAGCCGCACGGTGTGCAGCAGGTCGATCTCGAAGCTTGACCGCCAGTTCGCCTCGCCCGGGCCGATGGCGAGCGCACTGACGTTCGCCACGACGGCGTCGATCCGGCCGTACCGCTGCGCGGTCGCCTCCACCCAGGCGGTGAGCGCGTCACCGTCGGCGACGTCCACCGCAGTCCCGGTGACCTCCGCCGAGCCGGCCCGCAGCTCCTGCTCGGCGGCCGAACAGCCGTCGGCGTCACGGGCGCAGAACGCCACCCGGGCGCCCTCGGCGGCCAGCGCGTCGACGACCGCCCGGCCGATGCCGCGCGAGCCGCCGGTGACCAGGACGACCCGGTCGGTCAGCAACATGTCCACAGGGGAGCTCCTTCTAGAGGGTGCGGGCCTGCTCGCGCAGGTGTCGGTGCACGCCGTTGTAGGCGGCGGCGTCGGGGAGCAGCGCCTTGGAGATCTTGGTGACGGCGCTGTAGTTGGTGTCGACGACGTTCGCCAGCGGCGACTCCGCCGCCTGGGTGAGCAGCTGGTAGGCGTCCAGCCGGTCCAGGCCGTACAGCTCGCCCAGCCAGGCGATCATGCCGACCTGGCTGGCCCGCCAGGCGTCCTCCAGCGGCCGGGACGACCCGACCACCACGTAGTGGCTGTCGGTCTCGATCCGCGGCCAGGCCGGGGCCGGCGCGTTCTTGATCAGCTCGACGATCAGCACGACGTCCATCGCGCCCTCGACGGCCGTCCCGCAGCTCTCGCCCTCACCCTGCCGGTAGTGCCCGTCGCCGACCGAGAACAGCGCGCCCTCGACGTTGACCTGCAGGTAGCAGGTGGCGCCGGCGCGCATCTCCGGGGTGTCCATGTTGCCGCCGAACACGTCGGGGACCAGCGAGCTGCGCACCTCCCGGCCGGGCGGTGCGACGCCGACGGTGCCGAGCATCGGATTGCACGGCAGCTCCAGGCGCAGGTCAACGCTGGTCGCCTCGTACAGCACGGTGCCGGCGGCCCGGTCCAGCTGGTAGATCCAGGTGCGCTCGGGCAGCGGTTCGTGCAGCAGCGCCGTCCGGTCGGTCGTCGAGAGCGCGCCGAACAGCGGGATCGTGGTGGAGGCGCCCCAGTCCCGGGCCGGGGTGAGGTCCACCAGGTGGATGGCGAGCGTGTCGCCGGGCTCGGCGCCCTCCACGAAGAACGGCCCGGTCTGCGGGTTCACCTCGGTCATGTCGAGCACGTCGGTGGCCCGGTCGGAGGTCGAGGTGATCCGGCCGGAGAACGCGTCCTCGGTCCACAGCCGCAGGCAGGTCCCGGGGGCGACCCGGCGGGCCGGTGCGGCACCGCCGAACGTCCAGGCGAACTCGTGCCGTTCCGGTCGGTATTCGACAACGCGCATGGGTGGGATCATGTCCCGCCTGCCGTCGCCCGGCAACGGCGACCGGGCGCACCGTGCCCGCCGGCCCGGGCCCCTAAGTCGGCTCCGCCGTGCCGCCGGTCCGCCGGTCCCGGCTCGCCTCCGCGGCCGCCCGGGTGGCGTCCCCACCGGTGGCCGCCCGCGCGGCGAGCTCCCGGTAGGTCAGCGGCCTGCGCTCGAACCGGCCCTCGTGCGCGGCGATCGCGTCGCGCTGCTCGCGGTGCTCGGGATGGCGCGACTCGAACTCGCGGCGGGCCTCGACGGTGCGCCGCCAGTGCGTGATCGTGTCCCGGTCGCCGTCGCCCACGCCCTCCCAGGACTGCGGGGCCGAGGCCATCGACGGTGGTGGCGCGGCCCGCCCGTGCATCGCGGGCGACGGCGGCCGGCGCGCGGTCGCCGCACCGCAGGCCGGGCAGTCCGGGTCGGGCGACGACCAGGACGGGACCATCATCTCGAAGCGGGTGCCGCAGCCGCAGGCGTAGTCGTAGACGGGCATGGTGGCGGCCCCCTCAGGTGTAGTGGTTCCCGGGGCCGGTGCGCAGCTCCCTGATCTGGTTCGCGTCGTGCCCGAACACCACCGTCGCGCCGGTCCGCTCCTGGATGGCGCGGATCTTGTCGACCGATTCGAACCAGGCGACCGTGTCGTAGACGATCCCGGCCGCGATCGGCGGCGGGCCGTAGGACTCCTTGAGGTACAGCGAGTCCGAGGCGAAGATCATCGTCCCGGAGTCGGCGAGATCGACCTGCAGGCTCATCGTGCCCCAGGTGTGGCCGGGCGTGCGGAGCAGCGTGACGCCGGGCATCAGCTCGGTGTCGGCCGAGATCGTGTCCAGCTCGAGGGTCGGCTCGAGCTTCAGCTGCCGCAACCGCGAGTCCAGCCAGTCGTCCTCGCTGGCGGCGTCGACCGGGAAGAACTGGCCCAGCCCGGACGGCGCCCAGCGGGTCTCCCAGTCCCGCGGGACACCGGCGTCCCACATGAGCTTCTGGCCGTTCGGATGCTCGACGTGGACGACGTGGGTGGGTACCTCCACCCAGTCACGCTGCTTCGCCGGCTGCTGGTGCGTCGCCATCCGGGACGGGTCGATCAGCAGCCAGGTCAGGTCGGCGTGCATCGTACCGGTCGGCAGGATCGTGACCTTGATCTTGTCTCCGGTCGTGTCGGACATCGCTCTCCTCGTCGAGCAGCGGGCCGGGTCGGACACATGCGCCCTGGCGCACGCCTGACGTGCGCGACAACCGGAGGCGGCCGTGGCAGGCTGCCCGGATGGCGAGGTACTACGACGTGCACCCGCAGAATCCGCAACCCCGCAGCATCGGTCAGATCGTGGACGTGGTCCGTGACGGCGGGCTCATCGCGTACCCGACCGACTCGTGCTTCGCCCTCGGCTGCTCGCTGGGCAATCGGGAGGGACTCGACCGCATCCGGCAGATCCGCAAGCTCGACGACAAGCACCACTTCACGCTGGTCTGCGCCGACTTCGCGCAGCTCGGCCAGTTCGTGCAGATCTCCAACCGGGTCTTCCGGGCGGTGAAGGCGTCCACCCCGGGCAGCTACACGTTCATCCTGCCCGCCACCAAGGAGGTGCCGCGGCGGCTGCTGCACCCGAAGAAGAAGACCGTCGGCGTGCGGATCCCCGACCACGCCACCACGCAGGCGCTGCTGGAACGCCTCGGCGAGCCGCTGCTGTCGTCCACCCTGCTGCTGCCCGGGCACGACGAGCCGATGACGCAGGGCTGGGAGATCAAGGAGGAGCTGGAGAACCAGGTCGACGCGGTCATCGACTCCGGCGACTGCGGCACCGAGCCGACGACCGTGGTGGACCTGTCCGGCGACGAGCCGGAGATCGTCCGCACCGGCGCCGGGGACCCGTCACGCTTCGAGTGACGCCGGACGGGTGACGGCCGGCCGGGAGCGGTGACGGCGCGACGAGGGCGCGGCCCGGGCCACGCGGCCCGGCGCTGCGGAAGGTCCGCCGGTCGAGGGGGACCGGGTGGACGGGCCGGTGGGTGGCCGGGCCCGCGCCGCCCGCCCCTCCGCGGTCCACCGCCCACCGCATCGGGGCGGGCGAAAGCGCAACCGTTGAGTAGTCTTCGTGATCGACCGTTCCCGGCCCGATCCCGCAGCGGGCCGGGTGCGCGACGTCCGGAACCGGGCGTCGTACCAGCCGTTCGGAGGACGATCGCGTGGCGCGAGACGACCCGCCGTACAGCCGGTCCGGTCCGGGGCAGGATCCACCGGGCGGGCCGGGTGAGGGCGCCGGGGGCGACGCGGTGCTGGCCGCGATCGCACACCGGCTGCGGGCCCGGTCCGAGCGCCAGCAGCTCCTGACCGAACGGCTGCGCAGCGGCGAGCTGCGCCCCGGCGCGCTCGCCGACCTTGCGGAGCTGGCCGCCGCCGCCCGGCGCGGCGCCCGCGACGGTGACCACATCCTCGTCCTGGCCGGGTCCCCGCGCGGCCCCCGGCTCGCGGCGCCGCCGACCCCGCTCGGGCAGGCGCTGAACGCGGTGGTCGCGTCGAGCGAGGCCGCGTCGCGCACCGTCGTCCCGCCCACCCCCAGCATCGCGCTGGACGCCGCCGCGGAGACCGTCCTCGGCCAGATCCTCGCCGAGCTGCTCGCGCACGCCGCCGGATCGACGCCGCCGGGGGAGCGGCTCGAGCTGCACAGCCGCTGGGGTCCCGACGGCGGCCTGGTCGTCGAGCTGCAGTGCGCGCAGCCGCCGCGCCACCTCACCCCGATCGACGAGCTGGACCGGGCGCTGACCACGGCCACCCCGGGCGGCCCGGTCGCGCCGCAGGAGATCGGTCTGCACGTCGCCGCCCGGCTGGCCCGCACGATCGGCGCCCGGCTCGGCGTACGCGGGCCCGCCGGGACCACCGGCGTGTCGCCGATCGCGGTCCTGCACCTGCCGTCGTCGGTGGTGCACGGCGGGCCGCAGGGCGAGCAGCCCGAGCCGGCCCGCGAGCAGGAGGCCGGGCCGACCGCGGCGCTGCACCACTCACCGTCGGCGGCCGGCGAGACACCGTGGCCGCCGCAGCAGCAGGAGCCGCGCCCGGCCCCGGCCGAGGAGCAGGTGCCGAGCTGGCCGCCGCTCTCGGCCGCGAGCACGGCCCCCCGGCCCGGGGACCCGGCCGGGACCGATCCGGTCCGGTCCGGCCCGCCCGCCGTCGAGCACCGTGGTGGCCCGGAGGGTGATCTGCCGCGGCCCCCGTCCGGCGGTGATCTGCCGCAGCGCGGCGTGCCCGCGGGGGACCTGCCGCAGCACGGGGCGCCGCCGCGGCCGCCCGGGATCGCCGCGGCCACCCCGTTCGGTGCCCCGGACCAGCGCAACGGGTCCGGGGCGCAGTGGCCGGTCCGGCAGCCCGCCGAGCAGGTGGACGCCCTGTCGCAGCAGAACGGCCCGTCGCAGCAGAACGCCCCGTTCCAGCAGAACGGGCCGTTGCCGCAGGGCGCGCTGTCCCAGCAGAGTGGTCCGGCCCCGCAGAACGCGCCGTCCCGGCCGGGCCCGCAGCCCGATCCGCAGGTCGAGGCCGCGCGCGCGGACGCCGCCCGCGCCGGCATCGCCTTCGGCACGGTCCCGCCCCCTCCGGCCGGGCCGCCCCAGGGCGCACCGCCGCAGGGGCCCCCGCCGCAGGGGCCCCCGCCGCAGGGACCACCGCCCGCCGGGCCGCTCAACGGCGCCCGGCCGCCGGGCCCGGACGGCCCGGACGATCCACCCGTCACAGAGGCACTACCTCTCACCGCTGCGGAGGGCACCCCGCCGGTGGAGCTGTTCGGTCCGTTCGATTCGGAGGTTCCGGTGGCCGTGGACGACGTCGACGACACGCCGATCTTCGCGGCGGTCGCCTCGGCCTGGTTCCGGGAGCCCGGCGCACCCGCGGGAACCGACGGGCAGTCGAGCGGCTCCGCGACGTCGGGCAACTGGCGCACCCCCGGGGACACCGAGTTCGACGCCGCGCGCATCCGCGCCGACCGGGTGGTCGATCTCCCGACCACCGCCCAGGGGCTCCCGCAGCGGCTGCCCGGGCAGGCCATGGTGCCGCCGTCGTGGCGGGACACGCCGAACGGCGCCCAGCCGAGCGGATCGCGGGAACGGCAGCCCGACCGTGTCCGGAGCCGGCTGGCGAGCTACCAGCGCGGCCTGCGGGAAGGGCGGCACCGCGCCGCCGAGGACCCGCCGCCTGCACCCCCGGTGAACGGCGCCGCCCTCAACGGGCACGGTGGTGGGCATCGCCTCAACGGCGACGGCGGGCGCAACGTCGGCTGATCTCTGCCCTGCGTCCCGCCGGCTCGCGTCGGTGTGGGATCCGCGTGGCCCGGCCGGGGCTCGGTGCGGGATGCCGGCGGGTTTGCGTGGGCGGAGGCGCCGCGGCGGGCGCGGAGGTCACCCCCCGGCCCACCCGGCCGGATCGTCCCAGGCCTGCAGGGCGCGGCGGCTGACGAAGCGCCGCCGCCGTCCGGCGAGCGGGTCGTCGAACTCCAGCGAACGGGAGAGCAGCTGCAGCGGGCGGGTGAAGTCGCCGTCGGCGCGCCGGCGCAGCTCGGGGTACACGTCGTCGCCGAGGATCGGCACGCCGAGCCCGGCGAGGTGCACCCGCAGCTGGTGGGTCCGCCCGGTGCGCGGGAACAGCCGGTACCGGGCGACGCCGTCGCGGTGCCCGTCGTGTTCGATGCGGGTCTCGGCGTTCGGCTCGCCCGGCTCGGTGACGGCCGCGAACACCCCGCGCCGCTTCACGATCCGGGAGACCACGGTGCGCGGCAGCTCCAGCTGCGGATCGTGCGGCGCGAGCGCCTCGTAGGTCTTGGTGACCCGGCCGGTGGCGAACAGGGTCTGGTAGGCGCCGCGCAGCTCGGGCCGCACCACCAGCAGGAGCACCCCGGCGGTGGCCCGGTCCAGCCGGTGCGCCGGGCTGAGCTCGGGCAGGCCCAGCTCGTGGCGCAGCCGCACCAGCACCGTCTGCCGGACGTGGCTGCCGCGCGGGATGGTCGCCAGGAAGTGCGGCTTGTCGACGACGACCAGGTCGTCGTCGGCGTGCAGCACCTCCAGCGGGAACGGCACCGGCGCCTCGTCGGGCACCTCGCGGTGCAGCCACAGCGTCGTCGACGGGGTGAACGGCGAATCCGGGCGCAACGGCCCGGCGGCGGTCACGATCTCCCCGGCGGCCAGTTTCGCGTCGATCGCCGCCGGATCGACGCGCGGCAGCCGCGCGACGAGGTGCGCGCGCATCGTCGGCCACGTCCCGGCGGGCGGGGTGCGCAGCCGCGCCGGATCGAGGCCGTCGCGGGCAGGCAGCGGCGACACCTCCCGCGCGGCGCGCCGCCGGCCGGAGCGGGATCTCACGGCTCCGGAGCCTACGTCGCGCCGCTGTGGTCTGCTCCCGGGGGAGCCCGGCAAGGCTTGCTCGCATCGTGGGGCGTAATTCATGATGTGGGTCGACTGTCGTTCGAGGAGGAACCGTGTCCGACGTGACCGCGGACGGACTACCGCTGTCCGGTGTCCGCGTGCTGGAGCTGGGCAACTACATCGCGGCGCCGACCGCGGGCCGGCTGCTCGCCGACTTCGGCGCCGACGTGATCAAGGTCGAGCGCCCCCGGACCGGTGACGAGCTGCGGAACTGGCGGCTCTACGCCGGGGACACCTCGATGCTGTACCGGACGCTGAACCGCAGCAAGCGGTCGATCACCCTGGACCTGCGCAGCGACGCGGGCCGGCAGGCGGTGCTGGACCTGGCCGCCCGGTCCGACGTCGTCCTGGAGAACTTCCGGCCGGGCACGCTGGAGAAGTGGGGTCTCGGGCCGGCCGAGCTGGACGCCGTCAACCCGGACGTCGTGCTGGTCCGGATCTCCGCGTTCGGCCAGACCGGCCCGCTCGCCGCCCGGCCCGGGTTCGCCGCCGTCGCCGAGGCGATGGGCGGACTGCGCGCGCTGGTGGGGGAGGCGGACCGGCCGCCGTCGCGCACCGGGGTGTCGATCGGCGACTCGATCGCCGGCCTCTACGGCGCGTTCTCCGCGGTGATGGGGCTCTACCAGCGGGAGTCCAGCAGTGACCGGCCGCCGCTGAACCGGCGGTCGATGGACGTCGCCCTCAACGAGGCCGTCTTCTCGATGATGGAGTCGCTGGTGCCCGACCATCTCGCCTACGGCGTGCAGCGGCGCCGGGTCGGCGGCCGGATGGAGGGCATCGCCCCGTCCAACGCCTACGTCTGCGGCGACGGCGGCAGCGTCGTCATCGCCGGGAACAGCGACTCCATCTACGGCCGGTTCATGCGGGTGATCGGCCGGCCGGACCTCGCCGAGGCGCCCGACCTGGCGTCGAACGCCGGTCGCTGGGCGCGCCGTGACGAGCTGGACGGCGCGATCGAGGAGTGGACCCGGTCGGCGCCGCGGGACCGGGTGCTGGCCGAGCTGGAGGAGGCCGGGGTGCCCGCCGGGCCGATCTACTCGGCCGCCGACATCGTCGCCGACGAGCAGTTCAGGGCCCGGGACATGGTCCAGTACTTCGACGTCGACACCGGTGGCGAGGCCCCCGCCCGGGTCGGGTTCCCCGGCGTCGTCCCGGTGCTGGACGGCCGCTCGGTGCCGGTCCGCCACGTCGGGCCCGACCTGGGTGCCGACACCGACGACGTGCTCGGCGGCCTGCTCGGCTACCCGGCCGAGACGATCCGGGCGGCCGCCGGGGAGGCGTCGTGACCGGGGCCGTGCTGCGCGACGTGACCCTGCGCGACGGCCTGCAGCTCACCGGGAAGCCGCTGCCCACCGGCCGCAAGGTCGAGCTGGTCCGGGCGCTGCTCGCGGCGGGCGTGCCGGAGCTGGAGATCGGGTCGCTGGCCCGCGGCGACCTGGTGCCGCCGCTGGCCGACACGCTCGAGGTGGTCGCCGCGCTCACCCCCGAGGAACTCGACCGCTGCTGGGTGTGGGTCGCGACGCCGCGGCACGTGCAGAAGGCCGTCGCCGCCGGGGCCCGGAACGTCCAGTACTGCTTCTCGGTCTCCGACGCGCACAACAACGCCAACATCGGCCGGGACACCGAGGTGTCGCTGGCCGCCATGCCGGACGCCGTGCGGTTCGCGCTCGACGCCGGCGGCCGGATCCAGCTGTGCCTGGCGACCGCGTTCAGCTGCCCGTTCGACGGCCCGGTCGAGCCGGACCGGGTCGCCGCGATCGTCGCCGACCCGCGGACCGCCGGCTCCTGCGACGTGATCGTCTGCGACACGCTCGGCCAGGCCGTGCCGTCCGAGGTGGGCGCGTTGGTGCAGCGGGTCGCCGGGCTCGCCGACGGCCGCCGGATCGGCTTCCACGGTCACGACACCTGGGGGCAGGGCGTGGCGAACGCGCTGGCCGCCGTAGGCTCCGGGGCGACGCTGCTCGACGGCGCGCTCGGCGGGCTGGGCGGCTGCCCGTTCGCGCCCGGGGCCAGCGGGAACACCGCCACCGAGGACCTGCTGTTCGCCCTGCGCCCGGGCTGGCTGACGCCGGCGGTGCTGGCCGGGCTGGTCACCGAGGGGGAGGACCTGCTCGACACGCTGGAAGAGCCCAACCGGTCCCGCGCCGCGCAGGGGGTGCGTTCACCGGCGGTGAGGTTCGCGTGGACCGCGGGTCCGCGATCCTGAGCCGGTACCGTCCCGGCGAGCGGTCGAGTCACCCGTCATCGACGCCTGCCCACGGTGGTACCCGGGCTGTACCGGAGCGGCTACAGGGTCGCTCCGGCATCGACGGGGAGCAACGCACCGGTGACGAAGCGGGCCTCGTCGGAGGCCAGGAACAGCACCGCGTTGCTGACGTCGCGGGCCTCCACCCAGGGCACCGGCATCGCGTTCATCTCCCGGCACCGGTCCCGGATGTCGTCCGGCCCCGGGTCGGGCAGGTCCGGCCGGAACAGGGCGCACATGGCCGGGTTGGTGACCATGTCGGTGTCGACGCCGGTGGGGAGCACGCAGTTCACCCGGATCATCCTGGGCGCGAGCTCCACCGCGAGGCTGCGCATCATCCCGGTCAGGCCGTGCTTCGCCGTGACGTAGTGCGCCAGGTTCGGCCGGGCCCGCACCCCGGCGGCCGAGCTGGTCAGCACGATCGACCCGGTACCGCCGTCGCCCAGATGCGGTATCGCGGCCTGCGCGGTGTTCCACGCGCCCGTCAGATTGACGTCGATCATGTCCCGCCAGGCGGCGGGTTCCAGCTCGTCGGCCCCGCCGAAGCTCAGGATGCCGGCGTTCGCGCAGACGATGTCCAGCCTGCCCAGCCGCTCGACACCGGTGCCGACCGCGGCCCGGAGCGCGACCGGATCGCGGACGTCGGCCTCGACCGTCACGACCCGGCCGCCCACCGCCCGGACCTCCTCGGCGGTCCGTTCCAGGTCGGTGGAGGTGGCGAGCAGGTAGGGCACCGAGTCGATCTGCCGGCAGATGTCCACCGCGATCACGGCGGCACCCTCCTGCGCCAGCCGCACGGCATGGCTGCGGCCCTGGCCGCGGGCCGCGCCGGTGACGAGCGCGACGCGGCCCGCGATCCGTCCGTTCACCGTCCGGTACCCCCTGAGTCCATCCGCACGGTCGAGAAGTCGTGATCGCCCACGATCGAGACGGTCACCCCCTGCGTGACGTGCGGTGCGTCCGCCTCGATGGAGCCGGGGAAGCAGACCGGGACCACCGGCGCGCCGAGCTCGGCGGCGTCGGCGACGACCTGCTGCACCGGGTCGGCGCGCTCCGCGGTGTCGGTGGAGCGACGGGCGAGATCCACCAGCTCCGCCCCGCCCGGCGTCGCGAAGTCGCCCGGGTTGAAGGTCCCGTCGGGGAGGTAGAAGTCGGTCAGGAAGGTCGTGGGATCGGGCCGGCCGGACTCGTACTGCCCGCCGACGGCGTCGAAGTTGCCGCTCTGGCGCAGTGCGGTCAACGACGGGTTGTCCATGATGTCGAGGTTCACGGTGATCCCGATCCGGGCCAGCTCGCCCTGGATCGCCTCGCCGAGGCGCTGGTAGGTGGTGATGTTCGAGATGGCCAGGGTGAAGGTGAACCCGTCCGGCAGCCCGGCCTCGGCGAGCAGTGCCCTGGCCCGGTCCGGGTCGTACTCGGGCTGTCCGGCCTCCGGCGAGTGCGCCCAGTGCGCCTCCGGGTAGGGCTGGCCGGTGGGCCGGCAGTTGCCGTCGTAGAGGGTCTGGGCCATCGTGGCCCGGTCCAGCGCCAGTCCGATCGCGAGTCGCACCCGCGGATCGCCGAACTCCGAGCGGCCGGTGTTGAGCAGCATCGAGTGGAAGACGGTGCGTTCGGCGACGGTCGTGCGCATGCCGGCCTGCTCGGCCTGCTCGATCTGGGACGGGAAGATGAAGCTCGCGTCCAGCTGTCCGGATCGCAGGGCGTTCAACCGGGCGGTGTCGTCGGGGAAACCGTGGATCTCGATGCCGGCCAGCTCGGTCGAACCGGCGTCGCGGTGGGCGTCCCACCGGGTGTAGACGGTCCGGCCACGGGTGAGCTCGGTCAGCTGGAAGGGCCCGGTCCCGATCGGGTTGCGGGCGGTCTCGTCGCCGTTCAGCTGCGCCGGGCTGATCATCATTCCGGCCTCGCTCGCCAGCACGCCGACGAGGTGACCGCCCGGCGCGTTGAGCCGCAGGACCACCTGGTCGTCGTCGACGACGTCGACGCCCTCCACCGTGGTCAGGCTCCTGGCGGTGAGGGTGCCGGGGCGAGCAGCGGCCTCGAGGTTGGCGCGCACCGCCTCGGCGTCGAACGGCGTCCCGTCCTGGAAGGTCACGTCGGAGCGCAGCGTGAGGGCGAGGCTCCGGCCGTCCTCGGCGAGGGCCCACTCGGTGGCGAGCGCGGGTTCGTGCCCGCCGTCGGGGGTGGACTTGACCAGGGTCTCGAACACCGGGGTCAGGAAGATGTTGTACGCGGGTGCGCTGAGGTGCGGATGCATCGTGATCGGATCACCGCCGAAACCGACCCGGAAGACCTTCGGGCTGTCATCGTCGCCCGCTGCGGTGCCGCAACCGGTGAGCAGGATCAGGGCGGTCACACCCGCGAGCGCGACATGAAGTCGACGGGCCATGGAGTCTCTCCCTTGAGATCTCTCAGTTGTCCTATAATTGGACAGCTAGTCCACTATGTAGATAGTATCGGTGGCGGGATACGCAGGGAAGAGTCCGATATCCGATATCCGGTGTCCGGTCCCGGAGATCGGGCGGGCATGCCGGTACCCCGGGTCCGGCTGGGCCGGACCCGGGGTACGTGCGCGCTCGGCGGCGGTCAGTCGGCCGGCAGGTGGGACCGCAGGTGGTCGGTGAAACCGGCGAAGTCCTCGGCGAGCTGGTCGGCCGACCAGCCGCCGGTCCGGTGGGTCACGAACGCCTCGGACGGGTGCGCCCAGACCGAGAACCGGTCGCCGCCGAACCCGAAGTACTGCCCGGTGACCTTCGCCGACTCCGCCGCGCTCAGGTACACCACGAGCGGTGCGACGTCGGAGACCGTGCCGGTTCCGTTGTGCCGCAGGTGCTCGGGAACCGGACCTCCGGCCTCGACCTGCTCGACGACCTCGGCCAGCGCCGGGATCGTGGCCGCCATCCTGGTGAGCGCCTTCGGGATGACGGCGTTCACCGTGACCTCGATCCTGGCCAGCTCCACCGACCAGACCCGGACCAGGCCGATGATCGCCGCCTTGGACGCGGCGTATGCGGTCTGCCCGAAACTGCCGAGCTGACCGGCCGGTGAGCCGATGAGGATCAGCCGGCCACCGTCACCCTGCTCCCTGAACTGCCGGCCGGCCGCGCGCCCGCAGGTGATGGTGCCGCGGATGTGGCTGTCCAGCACCATGTCCATCTCGTCGTCACCGAGCTTGAGCAGGGTCCGGTCGCGCAGCGCACCCGCGTTGGTGCACATCACGTCCAGCCTGCCGAACTCGCTCACCGCCCGGTCCACGAGCTCGTCGGCGGTCGCGGTCGGGCCGACCGGGCCGACGTGTGCGACGGCCCGGCCACCCGCCCCGGTGATCGCGGCGACGGTCTCCTCGGCGCAGTCGGCGTCCAGGTCGTTGACCACCACCGCGGCACCCGCGGCCGCCAGCGCCTCGGCGTAGGCCCGGCCGAGGCCGCGGCCGGAGCCGGTGACCACCGCGACCCGTTCACCGAGATCGATGTTCTGCATCCGTTGCTCCCGTTCCCGGTCAGCCGGCGATCTTGACGGAGGCGAAGTCGTAGTCTCCGTACGTCGGCACCTCGAAGCCGGTGACGCCGTCGCGGAAGGCGGCGACCCAGATGACGTTGCACACCGGGATCACCGGCGGGCCTGCCTCGAAGACCTCGCGGAACAGCTCCCGGGTCGGTCCCTCACGCTCCGCGGTGTCGTCGGACGCCCGGGACTCGGCGAGCAGGGCGTCCAGGCCCGGCAGC
Organism: Pseudonocardia sp. NPDC046786; assembly: GCF_040645415.1. Classification (NCBI taxonomy): domain Bacteria; kingdom Bacillati; phylum Actinomycetota; class Actinomycetes; order Pseudonocardiales; family Pseudonocardiaceae; genus Pseudonocardia; species Pseudonocardia sp. NPDC046786. The sequence goes on from NZ_JBEYYF010000020.1 coordinate 79,299, forward strand.
GTGAAGTTCCCCGGGTTGTAGGTGCCGCCCGGCATGTAGAAGTCCACGGCGAACTGGCTGCTGTCCGGCCGTCCGGCCTGCAGCAGCGACACGGTCGCGCTGAAGTTGCCGGTCCGCCGGGCCTCGACCATCTGGCTGAACTCCAGCGGCCGGACCTCGGCGCGGAACCCGGCCTCGGAGAGCTGGGCCTGCAGCGCCTGCGACAGGTTCTGGTACGTCGTGTTCGGGCCGTGTGCGAGCTCGATCGGGACGCCGTCCGGGTAGCCGGCCTCGGCCAGCAGCGCCTTCGACCGGGCCGGATCGTGGAATCGGGAGATGTCGTTCAGCTCGGGCACGTTCGCCCAGAAGCCCGGGCCGAACGGCTGCACGCTCGGGGTGCACTCGCCCGCGAACAGGCTGTCGTTGACCGCCTCACGGTCGATGGCGTAGATGAGCGCCTCGCGGACCTTGGGCTCGGCGAACTCGGGCTGGCCGGTGTTGAGGAGGATCCCGTTCAGCGTGCTGTTCGGGGCCTTGACCACGCTGAGCCCGTTCGCCTCCGCCTCCCGGATCTGGCCGGCCGAGATCGTGGTGCCGTCGGTCTCCCCGGAGACCACCGAGCGGAGCCGGGTCGGTTCGTCGGAGAACACCAGCATCTCGATGCCGGCGATCGAGGTCTCGGCGACGTTCCAGTAGTCCTCGTTCCTGGTGAACGTGATCTTGCCCTGCTGCAGCCCGGTGAGGGCGAACGGGCCGGTGCCGACCGGCTTCGTACCCAGGTCCGGATCGTCGATCGCCTGCGGCGAGACGACGATGCCCGCCTCGCCGGCCAGGGCGTTGACCATGTAGCCGGAGGGCGCGTCGAAGGTCAGCCGGACCGAGTTCGGGCCGGTCGCCTCGACCGCCTGCAGCGGTGCGAGCACCGTCTTCTGCGCACCCGACTCCCGGAACGCCTCGAGCGAGGCGACCACCGCTGCCGAGTCGAACGGCGCGCCGTCGGTGAAGGTGACCCCTTCGCGCAGGGTGAGATCGAGGACCCGGTTGTCGTCGGACAGCTCCCACTCGGTGGCCAGGCCCGGTTCGATGTCACCCGCCGGGGTGCGGCCGATGAGGCTCTCGTAGACCACGTCCAGGAAGACCGGGTCCAGCGGTGCGGCCTGCCGGGGATCGAACGAGGTGGGCATTCCGGGGACCGCGTACTTGAAGACGGCCGCTGGGTCGTGCTCGCCGCCGTCGGTCCCGGCGCCGTCCCCGCCGCCACCGCAGCCCGCGAGGATCAGCGCGGACACGGTGAGCAGGCCGAGCGCGCGGCCGACGGTGCCCCGTCGGCCGGACCTCGGACGTGGGTGGTTTCGGTGCTCTCTCACGTGACCTCCATTGGCCAGTGCAGGTGTTCGGGGGATCGGTGCCTGACCACGGGTCAGGCCGAGTGCAGGCGCTTGGCGGCGAGCTGGGCGCCCTCGGCGAGCGAGCGGAGCTTCGCCCAGGCGATCTCGGGGTGGCCGACCCGCGAGCCGATGCCGCAGTCGGTGCCGGCCTGCAGGTTCTCCGCGCCGACCACGCTCGCGAAGTTGACCAGCCGCTCGGCGACCAGCTCGGGGTGCTCCACCAGGTCGGTCGCGTGGCTGACGACGCCGGGGGCGAGGATCTTGCCCTCTGGCAGCTTCACGTCCTGCCAGACCCGCCACTCGTGCGCGTGCCGGACGTTGCCCGACTCGATCGCGTACGCACCGGCGTTCACCTTCACCAGCAGATCGGCGATGTGCACCAGCCCGATGTCCTGGGTGTGCGGCCGGTGCCCGCTGCCCCAGCAGGAGTGCAACCGGATCTGCTCGGACGGCAGACCCGAGATCGCGTGGTTCAGCACCTCGACCGCGAACTCCAGGTACCGGCGGAGGTCCTCGACGGACCACTCCGGATGGAACTGCCAGGTCGTCGCGAACTCCGGCTCGTCGATCTGCAGGACGAGGCCGGCGTCGGTGACGGCCTTGTACTCCTCCCGCATCGCCTCGGCGACGGCGAACATGTACTCCTGCTCGTCGGCGTAGTGCGCGTTGCGTGCACCGGCGCCGAGGCTCAGCGGGCCGAGCGCGGCGATGAAGCCGTCCACCGGTCGGCCCTCGACCGCCGCGGTCAGCGCGGCGACGTCGGCTGCGATCGCGTCGTGGCCGGTGTAGCGGATCGGAGCGGTGCAGACGCGCTCGGTGCTCGGCAGCCGGGGTGCGGCGCCGGGGGTGGCGAAACCGGGCCGGACCGGGCCGCCGGAGCCGGTCAGCCACAGTCCCGACCCGTAGGTCCCGGGGAACTCGGCCTGGTCCCGGGCTGCGACGAAGGCGCGCTTCGGCCCGATCGCCGGGTCGATGTCGAGCACCTCCCATCCGGTCACCCTGGCGTGGATGTAGCCGGCGTAGCCCGCCATGTTCGCGGCCTTGACGTACTCGCCGTCGTTGATCACGTCCAGCCCGCAGTCGATCTGCTGGGCGACCACCTCGGCGACCGCCCCGGGAAGGCGCTGCTGCAGCCGCTCCCGTGCCGGCTCCCCCTCGCCGATCAGCTCGTCCAGGTCGGCGGGGCGGGGCAGGTTCCCGCCGTGGGTGGTGAGAATCCGGCCGGGTTCGCGCCTCATGGGGTCTCCTCGTCGAAGGTCGGGATGAGTCGGGTGAAGAGCTGGTCGGCGTACTCGGGGCCGACCCGCCCGGTGGCGATCGCGAAGCTGTGGGTCACCTCGGCGACGTAGAGCGCGCCGGTGGAGTCGCGGGCGATGCCGTGCGGTGCGACGAACGAGCCGTGCCAGCGCTGCTGCGGACGGCCCTCGCCGTCGAGCACGGACAGCCGTGACGGCAGGTCGGCGGGCACCTCGCCGTGCACGAACGAGCGGGTGCCCGCCGGCCGCCACAGCTCCACGACCGAGACCGTGCCGTCCCGGCCGACCACCAGGTCGCACGGCCGCTGGAGATCCGTCCACTGTTCGAGGAACCCGCCGTCGGGGGAGAAGACCTGGATCCGGTCGTTCTCCCGGTCGGCGACGTACACGCGTCCGTCCGGGCCGACGTCGATCCCGTGCGGCAGGTGGAACTCGCCGGGGCCGGTGCCGACCGAACCCCAGGACCCGAGCAGCTCGCCGTCCGCGGAGAACCGGTGCACCCGGCAGTTGCCGTAGCCGTCGGCGACGTAGAGCTCGCCGTTCGGGGCCACGGCCAGCGCGGTGCACCGGTTGAACGGGTCGCCCGGGTACCGGACCCGCTCGACGCTGTGCACCCGGACCGGCCGGTCGCCCGAGTAGCCGGTGTCGGACGGGACGCCGGCGGTGCCGATGACCGCCAGCAGTTCGCCGGTCGGGGAGAACCGGCGGACGGTGTGGTCGCCGGCGTCCACGCAGTACACCGAGCCGTCCGGGCCGACGGTCAGACCGTGCGGGGTGGTGAACGTGCCCCGGCCCCAGCTTCGGACGAAGCCGCCGTCGGGATCGCGCACGATCACCTGCCCCTCGGAGCGGGTCAGCAGGTAGACGTGGTCGTCGGCATCGGTGTCGGTGTCGGTGACGTCGGTGTAGTCCAGCCCGGCCGTCCGCTGCGACCAGGCCGGGTCCGCACGCCAGGCGACGGTCACGACCGCTCCGCGACGGCCGGCAGCCAGCCCCACGGGTGCGGACCCCAGTGCGGGGCGATCAGCTCACCGGCCCGGACGGTCTGCACCGGGCGCAGGCCGTGCGCACCGTGGAAGGTGTCGCCCGCGGTGTCGACGAACTCGAAGTCGCCGTCGACGACCTCCAGGATCGTGATGTCTGCCTCCCGGCCGACCTCGATCGCGCCGAGATCGGCCGAGCGGCCGATCGCCGCCGCCGCGTCCGAGGTCGTCATCCGGACGACCTCGGCCAGCGAGTACCCGACGGCCATGAACTTCGCCATGCACTCCATCAGGCTCTGGAACGACTCGCCCATCGCGGTCAGGTCGCTGGACACGGTGTCCGGCGCCAGCCCGGCGTCGCGCTGCCGGCGGGCGACGTCGTAGCCGAAGTTCCCTCGGCCCAGCGCGGCGTCCAGCACGACACCGCGCCGGCGGGCTTCGGTCAGCAGCGGCAGCATCATGTCGTCCGCACCGAGTACGCCGCCGTCGTTGGGCGTGCACAGGTGGGTCAGCACGTCGCCCGGGCCGAGCTCCTCGATCGCGTAGCGGGTCACCGGGGTGAGCAGGTGCGGGTCCGGCCTGCGGCGGGCGGAGAGATCGCCGATGTGCACCATCAGCGGGACCCCGTGCTCCTGGGCGACCGTCTTGCTGCGGGCCAGGATCTCCTTGCCGTGCTCGGCCATCAGCGGTCCGACCAGTCGGACCTTGATGCCCTCCACCAGGCCGGGGTTCGCCGCGACGCAGCGGCCGATCGCGTCCGGGTCGATCTCGGCGAGCGCGTTGACGTCCACCATGGTCGGCATGGTGTGGGCGTAGCTGCCGATGTTCAGGTAGGGGATCACCCTGGTCCGTGCCAGCGGCTGGATGAACGCCGAGAAGACCCCGATGTTGGCCACGCCGACGGAGCCCGCGTCGAGGACGGTGGTGACCCCGGACCGGACGCCGATGGTGTCCGGATCGCAGCCCTCCATCCCGACGCCGGGGGTGATCGCACCGTGGGCGACGTGGGTGTGGATGTCGAGCAGGCCGGGAACCACGTAGTGGCCGGGTGTCCGGACCTCCACGACCCGGGTCACGCCATCGGTCGGCAGGTCGTCACCGATCGCCGCGATCCGGCCGTCGGCGATCGCGACGTCGGTGCGCCGGTCGATCGAGCGACCGGGATCGAGGACGTGTCCGCCCTTGATGAGCAGGTCGACGTGCATGTGTCTCCTCTCGGGGCCGGGTCAGAAGCTCGCCCAGCCGGCGGGCAGGGCGTCGAGCTGCACCACCCAGGAACGTTCGAGCTCGGGAATCCGGTCGCCCAGGCCGGCGGCGGTGAGCACCTCCCGGCCGTCGGCCCCGGGACGGCGGGCAGGTGTTCCCGCTCGGACCGGGATCCGCTCGGCACGGACTGCCGGGCCCGGCAGGACCACCTCGCCGACCTCGTCGGAGACCTGGGTGATCGCCAGCCCCTGGCCGGTGGCCCGCGGATCGGTCATCAGCTCGGCGAGACCGATCACCTCGTGCGCGGCGACACCCACCTCGTCGAGCAGCCGTACCCAGTCGGTCGCCGGGCGTCCGGCGAACGCGGCCGCCCAGCCCCCCGGTCCGGTGCCGAGCAGCTCGGCGACCCGGTCCTCGCGGCCCGGCCCGGCGGCGACGAACAGCCAGCGGTCCGCGGCCCGGTGGAACCGGTGGGCCGGGCCGGTCCCCAGCGCCTCCGGGCCGCGTGGCTCGTCGCCCGGTGCGTCGGAGGTGGCGTAGCGGGCCTGGTGGTAGATCCCGGTCCGGGTCAGCGAGACGTGCCCCGCGCCGCCCCGGCCGGTGGTGATCCGGCGGTGCGCGCCGAGCGCGACGGCGAACGCGGCGAGCATGCCGGTTCCGTAGTCGAGCACGTTGTACGGCCCGAGCACCGCCGGGCCGTGCGTGCCGCCGGTCCGCTCGGCGAGGCCGGTGGCGGCCTGCCCCTGGGTCTCGTAGCCGCGCCGGCCCGCCCAGGGGCCGCTGCCGCCGTAGCAGCTGACCGACACATGGACCAGTTCCGGCCGGCGGGCCGCGAGGTGATCGTGGCTCAGCCCGTAACGGCGGGCCGTCGGGGCGGGCAGGTTGTGCGTGAGAACGTCGGACCGTTCGATCAGGTGCCAGAGCACCTGCTCGCCGGCCTCGGACGTGATGTCCAGCAGCACGGTCCGCTTGCCCCGGTTGACCACGCCGTGCGCGCCGATCCGCCGCTGCGGAACATTGATCTTTGTGACATCCGCGCCGAACTCGGCGAGCACCCGCCCGGCACTGGGCCCGGCGAGGATCTGGGTCAGGTCCAGCACGCGCAGCCCGGCGTACGGGGCGTCCGCGCCGGATCCGGGTGCGGCCGGTGTCACGGCGGCCACCTCCCGGTCGGCCGGGCGTCCCCAGCCGGCCAGCACCTCGTCGGGATCGGCGGTGCCGGCCGGGGCGGCCCGGCCGGTCGGGTCCGGGGTGCCGTCGAGCACGACGGCGGCGCCGGGCACGGTGAGCGCCCCGCGGACCGGGTCGGTGACGGTCACGGCCTGCCGGTCGGCGACCGCCTGCGGCGACGCCATCCACTCGGCGGTGGTCCGGACCATCGACAGCGGCACCCCGGCCGCGGCCGCCAGGTCCTCCCACTCCGCGGCGGGCCGGGACGCGAACAGGCCGGTCAGCCGCTCGCGCAACGGGCCGGGATCGGCGGCGCCGCGTGCCCGGTCGGCCAGCCCTTCGGCGATCCAGTGACCGACCCCCGCGGCGTCGAGGAACCAGCGCAGGAAGCGGTTGGTCGCCCCGATCGGGTTGAACTGGACGTACCGGCCGTCGGCACTGCGGTAGCAGCCGCTCCCGAGCGTCGAGATCGCCCGCTCCGGCGGCAGCCCGGTGGCGACCGGGTACGCGCCGGAGCCGCCGACGGCCTCGAACATGGCGGCGTAGAGCGAGATCTCGAGCCGGTCGCCGAGGCCGGTCCGGTGCCGCCCGGTGAGCGCGGCCACGATCGCGACCGCACTGCAGAACGCGGCGAAGTTCGACGCGACCGGGATCGCGGTGTACGTGGGCCGCTCCGGGTCCCGGCCGGGCGGCGCGTTGCCGGCCCGCGGCCGGCAGTTCCCGGTCGCGGCGGCGATCACGCCCTCCCAGCCGGGCACCCCGGCCCGCGGATCGGCGGAGCCGAACCCGGGGATCGCGCAGTACACGAGCCCGGGGTTGGCCGCCCGCAGCTGCTCGGGGCCCAGCCCGAGCCGGTCGGTGACGCCCGGCCGGAAGTTCTCGACCAGCACGTCGGCCACGGCCGCCAGTGCCCGGGCCGTGTCGCGGCCGTGCGGGGTCTTCAGATCGAGCTCGATCCGCCGCTTGCCGCGGTCGAGGAACGGATCGGCCGGTCCGCTGCCGGGCCGGGTCACGCGCACCACGTCGGCGCCCTGGTCCGCCAGCAGCAGCGCGGTCAGCGGGCCGGCGACGTGGTGACCGAGATCGAGCACCCGGACCCCGGTCAGCGGCGCACTCATCGGACGGTCTCCACCGGCCCGGCGACGTCGACACCGGCCGGGGTCCGGCTCGACGGCTGGTGCCGCAGGCAGGCGACGCTCCGGGTCGCCGACAGCGCGAGCAGCGGCGGGTCGTCGTTCGCGCAGGCGTCCATCGCGACGGGGCAACGGCTGCGGAAGCGGCACCCGGACGGCGGCGCCGCCGGGTCCGGCAGGTCGCCCTGGAGCACCGTGCGCTGCCGGGACCGCTGCAGGTCCGGGTTCGGCACCGGGACGGCCGAGAGCAGCGCTCTGGTGTACGGGTGCCGTGGGTCCTCGGCGATCTCCTGGGCGGTGCCCTCCTCGACGATCCGGCCGAAGTACATCACCGCGATCCGGTGCGCGAGGTGCCGGACGGTGGCGAAGTCGTGCGAGACCAGCAGCACCGCCTGGCCGCTGCGCTGCTGGATGTCGAGCAGCAGGTTGAGGATCTCCGAGCGCGTGGACAGGTCCAGTGCCGAGGTCGGCTCGTCGGCGACCAGGACCTCCGGTTCGAGCGCCAGCGCGCGGGCGATGCACACCCGCTGGCGCTGCCCGCCGGAGAGCTCGTCCGGGCGCCGGTGGGCGAACTCGGGATCCAGGGTGACCCGTTCCAAGAGCGGGCCCGCGGCGTCGAGCGCCTCGGCGGCGCTGATCCGGCCGTGCACGACCAGCGGCTCGGTGACCGCGTGCCCGACGGACTTCGTCGGGTCGAGCGCCCCGTAGGGGTCCTGGAAGATGAACTGCAACCGGGCGCGCAGCGCCTTGAGCTCCGCTCCGCGGACCCGGGTGACGTCCTGGCCGCAGACCTCGACGGCGCCGGTGTCGGGCTCGGCGAGCCGGGCGATCAGCCTGCCGACCGTCGTCTTGCCCGATCCGGACTCGCCGACCAGGCCCAGCGTCGTTCCGGCCTGCACCGTGAGATCGACACCGTCCACCGCGCGCAGCGAGCGCAGCGGCCTGCCGAGCAGGGTCCGGGTCAGCGGGAAGCTCTTGACCAGGCCGGTGGCCCGCACCACCGTCGCCGCGTCCGGGCTCGTCGGATCAGACACGGGCCACCCCTTCCAGAGTCAGCTCGCCACCGGAGACCCGGCCGCACCGCGTGCGGTGACCGTGCTCCAGCTCGGCGTCGACCTGCGGTCGCGCGCACAGCTCGGGCAGGTCGTGCCCGCAGCGCGGGCGGAACCGGCAGCCGTCGGGGAACCGGCCGGCCGGTGGGACCCGGCCGGGGATGACGTTCAGCCGGGTGCGCGGGCTGCCGGACTGCGGGACCGCCGCCAGCAGCGCGCTCGAGTACGGGTGCTGCGGGTCGTAGAACAGCCCGTCGATCGAGGTCCGTTCGACGACGTGGCCGGCGTACATCACCACGACGTCGTCGCAGAAGTCGGCGACCACGCCGAGGTCGTGGGTGACCAGGAGGACCGCCAGGTCCATGTCCCGCTGCAGGTCGCGCAGCAGCTGCAGGATCTCCGCCTGGATCGTCACGTCCAGTGCGGTGGTCGGCTCGTCGGCGATCACCAGCTTCGGGTCGCAGGCGATCGCGCCGGCGATCATCACCCGCTGCTGCATCCCGCCGCTGAGCTCGTGCGGGTAGGAGCGGACGCGCTGCCCGGCGTTCGGGATGCCGACCCGCTCCAGCAGCTCGATGGCGCGCCGGTGCGCGGCCCGCCTGCTCTCGCCCAGGTGCAGCCGACGGGCCTCGGCGATCTGGTCGCCGACCGTCATGGTCGGGTTCAGGCTGCTCATCGGCTCCTGGAAGACGATGCCGACCGGCCCGCCGCGCACCGCGCGCAGCTCGCGCGGGCGGCACCGCAGCAGGTCGACGCCGTCGAAGAGGACCGAGCCGGACCGGACCGGCAGCCCGGGCGGCAGCAGCCGCAGCGCGGCCATCGAGGTCAGGCTCTTGCCGCAGCCGGACTCGCCGATCAGGGCCAGCGAACGCCCGCGGTGCACATCGAACGTGACGTCCTCGACGAGTCCGCGCTGGCCGGGGTCGCCGGGCAGGTCGATGGTCAGGCCGCGGACCGAGAGCAGCGGTTCCCCGGCCGGGCGCGATGGTGCGGTCACATCCGCCTCCGGATCCCGACGGCGTCGCGGATCGCGTCGCCGATCGTGTTGAACGACAGCACGGTCAGCACCATCGCCACGCCGGGCGGGATGACCGCGTAGGGCGCGTCGAACTGGCTGGCGTAGGCCGCCTTGAGCATCGATCCCCAGCTCGCGTCCGGGGGTTGCACGCCGAGCCCGAGGAAGCTCAGGCTCGCCTCGACGAGCAGCGCGACCCCCATCAGGATGGTCACCTGGACCAGCACCGGCGCCGCGATGTTCGGCAGCACGTGCACGGCCAGGATCCGCCGCTGCGACGAACCGATCGCCGTCGCGGACTGCACGAAGGTCTCCTCGGTGACCGCGAGCGCGGCGCCGCGGACGATCCGGAACATCGTCGGGGCGAAGATGATCCCGACCGCGATCATGGTGTTGACCAGTCCGGGCCCGAGCACCGCGACGATCGCGAGCGCCCCCACCAGTGCGGGGAGCGCCAGCACGGTGTCGGCGAGCCGCCCGGCGACGGCGTCCACCCAGCCGCCGCGGATCGCCGCCAGCAGGCCCAGTGGCAGCCCGATGGCCACCGCGATCCCGACCGAGATCAGCGGGGCGACGATGGTGATCCGGGACGCGGTGATGATCCGGCTGAGCACGTCGCGGCCGAAGTCGTCGGTACCGAACAGGTGGGCCCAGCTCGGGTCGGCGAACCGGTTCGACAGGTCCTGGGCGTCCGGGTCGTAGGGGGCCACGAGCGGCCCGATGATCGCGAGCACGACCAGCACCGTGACGACGCCGAGCGACGCCGCGCTCGCCGGCCGCCCGACCACGGCGCGCAGCACCCGGTTGCGCTGCTTCGGGCTGCGCGGCGCGGCGCCCGCAGCGGGGTCCACGCGGGTGGCCGGCGGTGCGGGATCCATCGTCCGAGGCTCGGGGGGAGGGTTCATGCTGCTCTCACCTTCGGGTTGATCCAGCCGTAGGCCAGGTCGACGACGAGGTTCACGACCACCACGACCAGCGCGCAGAACAGCACGTAGCCCTGGATCACCGGGTAGTCGCGTTGCAGTACCGAGTTCACCGCCAGCGAGCCGAGGCCGGAGATGCCGACCACCGCCTCGACGACGATCGTGCCGCCGATCAGCCGGCTGGTCTGCAGGCCGAGCACCGTGACCACCGGGATCGCCGCGTTGCGCAGGACGTGCCTGCCGATCAGGTGCGGCGTCGAGGCCCCGCGGGCCCGGGCGGTGCGGATGTAGGGCCGGGCGAGGACGTCGGCGACGCAGCCACGGGTGTGCCGCGCCAGCTCGGCGGCGGTGGCCAGGCCGAGCGCGGTCGCCGGGATGAGGATGTGCGAGAGCCAGGTGCCGAAGCCCCGGTCGAGCGGGACGTAGGTGGTGGCGGGCAGCCAGCGCAGGGTCAGCGCGAAGACCGACACCAGCAGCATCGCCACCCAGAAGCTGGGCATCGCGATGCCCAGGGTCGCCAGGGTGGAGACCGCGCGGTCGATCCAGCTGCCCTGGCGCAGGCCGGCGATGACGCCGGTGCCGACGCCGAGCAGCAGGGCGAGGACGATCGCGGTGAGCGTGAGCGCCAGGGTCGGCGGAGCCACGTCGAGGATCGCCTCGGTGACGGGCTGGTTGGTGAACAGCGAGTTGCCGAGGTCCCCGCGCAACACTCCGCCGAGCCAGGACAGGTACTGCTCGTACACGGGTCGGTCCAGGCCCAGCTGCTCGCGGATCCGGTCGACGTCGGCCACCGAGGCGTTGTCGCCCGCGATCACCTCTGCCGGGTCTCCGGGGATCAGCTGGACCATCAGGAAGGTCAGCAGTGAGACGAGCCAGAGAACGAGCAGGCCGCCGCCGATCCGGCGGATGACCATTCGTGAGTTCATCGTCGCTCCGTCCGACGCTGGGCGGTGGTGACGCTGCCGCAGGTGGGGAGGCACTGTCGCGGCGCTCGTCCGATTATTGGACTTTCTGTTCGTTTACTGACACATATCGTGCACTGTGGTGTGGTCCACGTCAAGGTGTCAACCAGCAGGAAACCCTGCTGGACAGCGCGGATGTCGTGCAGCCGTGGAACGATCGCCGCGTACGCGGGCAGCGCCGGGCGCCCCGCCGGGGTGGGACGAACCCACCCGCGGGGCATGCCGCGCCGCGCCGCGGGCGGCCCCGGGCCGGGGTGCCCGTGGCGGGGCCGTGGCGCAGCGGTCAGAGACCGCCGTCGGCGATCAGCCGGGCGGTGTCGAGCAGCCGGCGGGCGACGTGCTCGACGTCCACCTCGCCCATCGAGACGACACCGATCGCGGCGTCGAGGGAGTGGCCGTCGCCGTCGAACAGCGGAACCGCGATACCCACCGCCCCCGCGGTGAGCCGCCCGCGGGAGACCGCGTACCCGGCCTCCCGGGCGTTTCGGACGACGTCCGGGTCCGAGGTCCTCGGCTTGCGCGCCATCAGGATCGCCAGGCCGCTCGCGCCCTGGGCCAGCGGGTGCCGGGCGCCGCTGTGCTGGGAGAGGTGGAAGACCGAGGCCGGCGGCTCGAAGACCGACAGCGCGACCGCGTCGTCGCCCTCGGCGACGACGCACTGTGCGGTCACCTCCAGCTCCTGCGCGAGCCGGCGCAGGTGCGGGGCGGTCGCCCGGCGCAGCTCCGGATTGGCCTGGCGGGCCAGCTGCATCACGCCCAGACCCAGCCGGTACCGGCCGGAGCTGCCTTCGGCGACGAGCCGGTGCGCGCGCAGCGTGGTGAGCAGCCGGTAGACGGCCTGCCGGTGCACCCCGAGCGAGGTCGCCAGCTCGGCGACCGTCATCTCGCGGTCCTCGTTGGCCAGCAGCTCCAGCAGCCGCAGCCCACGATCGAGGGTCAGCGAACCGCTCTGTGCCGGCCCGTCGCCGTCCCGCACCTCCGTGCTCATCTGCGACACCTTCCCCGACCTACGCTGTGGACACCGGCTCCTGTCCGCCGGGTGTGACGGAGGGCCGCCACCTTATCGCTCCGCATCCGACCGTTCACGATGCGCACGCCCGGTCGGCAGCGGCGGCGGCCCCGGCGATCCGGCCGAACGCCATGCACTCGGCGAGGCTGGCGCCGCCGGCCGGGTAGAGCAGGCCGTGGATCGAGCCCAGCTCGCCCGCCGAGTACAGGTTCAGGACCGGATCGCCACCGACGGCGAGCACCCTGGCGCGCGCGTCGCGGCGCGGCCCGCCGACGGTGTGCGAGCCGCCCGGGTACAGCGGCACCGCGAAGAACCGCCGCCCGTCCAGCGGGACCAGGGTCGATGCGGCACGTCCGAGGTGCTCGTCGTGACCGGCGGCGCAGGAGGCGTTGTACCGCCGCACCGACTCGGTCAGCGCTGTGGGATCGAGCCCGCAGAGCTCCGCCAGCGACGACGGGTCCGGCGCGCCGTGGATCCAGCCGCGTTCCAGCTCGGCGACGTTGTCGGCGCTCCAGGTGTAGTCCTGCACCGGACCGGCCGGGCCGGAGTAGGTCGGGACCAGCGGACCCTTGTCGAAGCGCCGCTCGTCGAAGATCCACCAGGTCGGGATCCGCGGATGGGTGAGCCGCTGCGCGTCCATCCCGAGCAGTTCCAGGTGCGCTGCGTGCTGCCGGCCCGGCTCGGCCAGGAAGCGTTGCCCGGCACCGTCGACGAAGATCGCCCCGGGATTGGCCGCCCGGTCCGGGTCGGGCCCGAACCGGCCGGTGCCCCAGAGATCGATCCCGGTGCCCCCGCTGTAGCCGTTGCCGGGGAAGCGGGCGACGAAGTGCCCGGGCCAGACGTTCATGTGCCACAGCTCGGCGCCGACCTGCTGGGCCATCCGGATCCCGTCGCCGGTGTTGTCCTGGCTGCCGTAGAACCAGGCCCGCGGGACCGGCAGGAACTGGCGCTGCATGCCCGGATCGCCCTCGAAGCCGCCGACCGCGAGCACCACGCCGCGCCGGGCGCCGATCCGCTGCGCGCGCCCCCCGCCGTCGTCGACCCGGACGCCGCGCACGCCGCCGTCCGGGCCGGTGATCAACCCGGTCGCCGCGGTGCCGAACCGGACCTCGATCCCGCGATCGTCGACCAGCGAGCGGAGCAGCCCGAACAGCGGGCAGCCCGGCCAGCGGGCCGCCCGCTCGGAGGGCAGCACCCGGTGCACCGTGACCGAGCCGTGGTCGGGCAGCGTGTCGTGCTCGCCGTGCAGGTCGAGGACGCTGTACTCGCCGCCGTGCGCGGTCAGCCAGGCCGGGTTCGCCGCGGTCTCGACCGCCCACGTCCGGATCAGCTCCGGCTCGACGACCGCGTCCTCCCCGGACACCGCGTAGGACGCCGCCAGGTAGCGGCAGGCGGCGTCGACGTCGGTGGGGACCAGGAAGAAGCCCGCCGCGTACCGGCTGTTCGGCCGGTGCCGCTCGGCGGTCTGCTTCTCCAGGACCAGCACCTGGGCACCGGCGTCGTGCGCGGTCACCGCGGCGACCGCGCCCGCGTCGCCGAGCCCCAGCACGACGACGTCGACCGTGCGGTCGAACTCTGTGCCGGACATCGGTACCTCCCGCTCAGCCGGCCGCGGCGGTGAGACCGAACAGCCGCACCGCGTTCTCCTTGAGGATCTTCGGCCGTACCTCGTCCCGGAAGCCGGCCGCGGCGAAGTCCTCCAGCCAGCGTTCGGGGGTGATCATCGGGAAGTCCGAGCCGAACAGCATCTTGTCCTTGAGCAGCGTGTTCGCGTACTGGACCAGCTGCGGCGGGAAGTACTTCGGGGACCAGCCGGACAGATCGATGTAGACGTTCGGCTTGTGCATCGCGACCGACAGCGCCTCGTCCTGCCAGGGGAACGACGGGTGCGCCAGCACGATCTTCAGGTCCGGGAAGTCCACCGCGAGGTCGTCGACGAGCATCGGCGAGGAGTACTTGAGCCGCAGCCCGCCGCCGCCCCGCTGCCCGGCGCCCGCCCCGGTGTGCCCGGTGTGGAACAGCGCGACCATCCCGTGCTCCTGCAGCACCTCGTAGAGCGGGTAGCCCATCCGGTCGTTCGGGAAGAAGCCCTGCGAGGTCGGGTGGAACTTGAAGCCCTGCACCCCGTGCCCGGTGATCAGGCTGCGGGCCGCCCGCACGCCCGCCGCACCGCGGTGCGGGTCGATGCTGGCGAACGGGATCAGCACGTCGGAGTGCTCCGCGGCCAGGTCGGCGATCTCCTCGTTCGGCGGGTTCGGCTCCCGCCCGGTCTGGTGCGCCGCGTCCACGGTGAACACGACCGCCGCCATCCTCCGCTCCCGGTAGTACTCGGCCAGCATCGGCACGGTGAACCGGGTGACCTCGCCGGACCTGAAGTACTTCGCCATCGCGGCGAAGCCTTCCGACCCGTCGGGGGCGGCCTGTTCGGCGACCGAGAGCTGCACGTGGGTGTGCACGTCGATCGCGTCGACGGCGTCGGGGTCGATCCCGCGGGTCATGTCGCCTCCCCGGCGGTGACGACGGTGGCGGAGCCGCCGAGCACGGCCCGTCCGTCCTGGTTGGTGGTGGTCAGTGTCAGCTCGGCGAGGTGCTCGCCGCCCTCGGTCCGCAGCTCGTCGACCCTGGCGGTCACGGTGAGCGTGTCGCCGGGCCAGGTCGGGGACTGGAACCGGGCGCGGTAGCGGCGGACGTTCGCGGTGCCGAACCAGTCGGCGAGAACCTGCCCGGCCAGCCCCATCACCAGCATCCCGTGCGACATCACCGTCGGGTGCCCGGCGACCCGGGTGGCGAACGGCTCGTCGGTGTGCAGCGGGTTGAAGTCCCCGCCGGCCCCGGCGTACATCACGATCTGGGTCCGCCGGAGGTCCTCGACGACGACCTCGGTCCGCTCATCGCCCACGATCACGGTGGCCGGGGTGCTCATGCGGCACCTCCCGCCGGCCGGGTGCGGACGGTCACCGCGGTGGCGCGGGCGACCAGCTCGCCGTCGGCGTCGTGGAAGTCGGTGTGCCGCTCGGTGAAGTCCAGCACCCCGGAACGCCCCTCCTTGCTCCAGGTCCGCCCGTCCCGCTTGCTCGGGACCAGGGTCTCGCCGACCCGCAGCGGACGGAAGTAGGTGAACTCCTGCTCGGCGTGCAGCCCACCGCCGCCGGCACCGCCGCCGCCCGGCCCGGCCCCGGAGCCCTGCCAGGGCCGGCCCGGCCGCATCCGAAGCGGCCAGTCCGGGTCGAAGTGGGCGTAGGCGATCGGGAAGGTCGGTGGCACCGCGCCGCCGGGATCCGGCTCGGCGCCGAGCGCCCTGGCGAACGCCAGCACGTGCCCCCGTTCGATCGGGAAGCTCCGCTGGGTCATCTGTCGTCCTCCTGGGTCCTGGTGGCGAGCTGCTTGGCCCGGGTGCGGTCGACCTTCCCCGCCGGGGTGCGCGGCACCGCGTCGATCCGGATCAGCCTGCGCGGATGCTTGTACCGGGCGAGCCGGTCGGCCAGGTGCGCGATGAGCGCCTCGTCCGAGTGCCCCGCCAGCTCCCCGGCCACCAGCGCGGTGACCTCCTGGCCCCAGCGCGGGTCGGGCAGCCCGATGACGACCGCGTCGGCGACCGCCGGGTGTGCCACCAGTGCCTGCTCGACCTCCTCGGGGAAGACCTTCTCGCCGCCGGTGTTGATCACGCCGTCGCCGCGGCCGAGCAGGATCAGCTTGCCGTCCGCGTCCAGCGAGGCCAGGTCGCCGGGCACCGCGTACCGCACCCCGTCGATCACCCGCCAGGTGCGCGCGGTGCGCTCGGGATCGCGCAGGTAGCCGACCGGCTGCGGGCCGGCGCTGGCCAGCACGCCCACCCGGCCGCTGCCCGGCTCGACGTCACGGTCCTGCTCGTCGAGCACCCTGGCCACCGGCGCCAGGTCGAACCGGCCGTCCGCCAGGTCCGCCTCGCTGCTCGCCTCGGCGACCCCGAACGGGCCGCCCTCGGACGCGGAGATGTTGTCCACCAGCGTCATCGAGCCCTCGGCGAGCAGGGAGCGCTTGACGTCGATGCTCCAGGCGACCCCGGAGCTGGTGATCCGGCGCATGCTGGAGACGTCGTACGGGGTGCCGGTCGCCCGCTGCTCCGCGAGCGCGTCGAGCAGTGGGCGGCCGAACGCGTCCCCGACGATCACCATCTCGGTCGCCCGCTCCCGGGCCACCACCTGCCAGACCTCGTGGGCGTCGAGCGAGTGCGAGGTGCAGAAGCAGACCGTGCCGCCGCCGAGCAGCGTGCGCACCGCGTGGAAGAAGCCGGTGCCGTGCATCAGCGGCGACATCGGCAGCACCACCGGCACGGCGTCGCGCTCGCGCAGCTCGGCGACCGCGGCCCGGACCTCCGCCGGGCCGGAAGGGGCGGCGATGCCCTGCTGGCGGAAGACCGAACCGAGGATGCCGAGCAGGCCGGCGCGGTCCCAGATCACACCCTTCGGCCGGCCGGTGGTGCCGCCGGTGAGCAGGATGATCCCGTGCTCGAACCCGGTCTCGTCGCCGGCGGTGACCGGCTCCCCGCTCGCCGCGGCGTCCGCGTAGGACGCCGCGGTGCCGGCCGCGGAGTCGCCGGTCCGCAGCACCGCGGTCAGTGTCGGCAGCGAGCCGGCGACCCCGCCGACCCGCTCGGTCAGGCTCTCGTCGTGCACCAGCGCCACCGCGCCCACGTGGTCGAGCACGTAGGCCAGCTCGGGCTCGCGGTACCGGTAGTTGATGTTGACCGGGACTGCGCCGATCCGGAACGCGGCGAGCACCGTCTCCAGGTACTCGGCCCCGTTGTAGAGGGCGATCGCCACGGTGTCGCCGCGGCCGACCCCGCGCGCGGCGAGGGTCCCGGCGACCCGGTCGGCGCGGGCGTGCAGCTCGGCGTAGGTGGTCCGCACGTCGCCGTGCGCCACCGCGATCCGGTCGGCCGCGGCGGCGCCCGCGGCCCGCAGCGCCGCGGACACGCTCATCGGACTCTCAGGGGTGGGCAAGGTGGCCTCCGATCCGGGAGTGCCCGCGAAGCAGGTCGCGGGAGATGATCATTCGTTGCATCTCGTCGGTGCCCTCGAAGATCCGCATCACGCGGACCGACCGGTACCACCACTCCAGGGGCAGCTCCCTGGTGTAGCCCAGGCCACCGTGGACCTGCAGCGCCCGGTCCACCACCCGGCCCACCATCCCGGTGCAGTACAGCTTCGCGATCGCCGCGGCGTGCCGGGCGTCGGCCCCGCGGTCGGCGTCCCACGCCGCCCGCAGCGCCAGCCAGCGGCCGGCCTCCAGCTCGGTCTCGGAGTCGGCGAGCATCCAGCCGATGCCCTGGTTGGTGCCGATCGGCCGGCCGAAGGTCTCCCGGGTGTTCGCGTGGTCCACCGCCATCTGCAGGCAGCGCGCCGCGATCCCGATGCACTGTGCGGCGATCGTGTGCCGGCCCTTGCCGATCCAGCGCATCGCCAGCTCGAAGCCCTTGCCGACCTCGCCGAGGACGGCCGAGTCGGGCACCCGGACGTCGTCGAGGAACAGCGTCGCCGGCTCGTGCCAGCTGCCCATCGTCGGGATCGGGGTCGAGGTCCAGCCCTGTTCGCGGTCGACGAGGAACGCGGTGATCCCCGGCTCGGCGACGGCGAAGACGATGGCGTAGTCGGCCTCGTTGCCGCCGGTGATGAAGGTCTTCTGGCCGTTGATCAGCCAGTCGGTGCCGTCCCGGCGGGCGGTGGTGGTGATCGCCCGCGCGTCGGAGCCCGCTCCGGGCTCGGTCAGCGCGAAGCAGCCGCGCCGCGCACCGGAGATGGTCGGGCTCAGGTAGGCCCGTTGCTGGGCGGGCGTGGCGGCGAACAGGATGTTGTCCGCCGCGCCGCCGAAGCGGAACGGCACGCACGTCGTCGCCAGCTCGGTGGTGATCAGCGACTGGAGCATCGCCGGGAGGCCCATCCCGCCCCATCCGGTGGGCGTGGCGAGACCCCAGAACCCGAACGAGCGGGCCTTGTGCTGCAGCTCGACCAGCTCGTCGTGCGGCAGGCCGGGCTCGCCGGAACGCTCGCGGCGCAGGAACTCCGGCTCGCGGGGCAGCAGCTCGCGCTGCACGAACCGGCGGACGGTGTCCCGGATGTCGCGTTCCTCGTCGTCGAGTGCGAAGTCCATCGGAGACCTCAGGTCCCGTTGCGTGCGGGCAGGTCGTAGGCCCGCGCGTTGGAGATCATGGCCGCGTCCATCATCCATGCCTTGGCCCGCTGCGGGTCCGCGGCGATGTCGGACATCTGCTGCTGGAACCGGCGCCGCTGGGCCTCGTCCGCCTCGGCCAGCGCGGTCGTGGTCCGGTGGGTGATCTCCTGGACCGTCTCCACCGCCGCCTTGCGCCGCCGGGCCGCCCACATGTCCAGCGCGCTCTCGTCGAGCGCGCCGGCGAGATGACCGGCGAGCTGCACGGACAGGTCGAACGCGTCGTGGATCCCGCTGTTCAGGCCCATCCCGCCCATCGGGCTGTTGATGTGCGCGGCATCGCCGAGCAGCAGTACCCGGCCGTGCCGGAAGCTGTCGACCACCCGCTGGTGCACCGCGTAGGTCTTGCGTTCGAGCAGCGCCAGGTCGGGCTGGTCGCCGAACAGCTTCCGCAGCCGCTGCCCGACGTAGGCGTCGGAGACGGCCTCCTCGCTGCTCACCTGAGGCGGCACCGAGACGACCACCCGCCACACGTCCGGGACCCGCAGCACCAGCAGGTGCTCCACCGGGTCGGAGATGTAGTTGACGTCGCAGATCCCCGGTAACAGGGTGTCGATCGGGTGGTCGATGGACAGCACAAGGTAGCGGTGCTCGTAGGTGAGCCCGTCGAACGGCCGGTCCAGCACCCGGCGGACGGTGCTGCGCGCCCCGTCGGTCGCCAGCACCCATCCGGCGGTGGTCGTGCGCTGCCCGGACCGCAGCTCGACGTGGTCGCCGGCGTCGTGCAGGTCGCTGATCCCGCAGCCCATCCGGATGGTCACGTCGGGATGGGCTGCGGCCAGTGCGTCGCGCAGGATCTGGGTGTACTTGTACTGCTCCAGCTGCAGCCGGAAGGGGAACTCGGTCTCGTCGTCGAGCGCACCGAAGTCGAACTCGGCGATCAGCCCGTCGGTCCGGTCCCGGACCTGGTAACGCGGTGCGATCAGACCTGCGGTGAGCATCGCGTCCGCGATTCCCAGGTGCCGGGCGATCTCGATGGTCGGCGGGTGGAAC
Source organism: Pseudonocardia sp. NPDC046786 (assembly GCF_040645415.1). Taxonomy (NCBI): domain Bacteria; kingdom Bacillati; phylum Actinomycetota; class Actinomycetes; order Pseudonocardiales; family Pseudonocardiaceae; genus Pseudonocardia; species Pseudonocardia sp. NPDC046786. The sequence continues at coordinate 98,575 of NZ_JBEYYF010000020.1, forward strand.
GTCGATGCCCGCCACTCGGTGCTGAGCTCGGGCTCGGACTCGAAGACGGTGACCCCGATCCCGGCCCTGGCCAGTGCCAGCGCCGCGGTCAGCCCTACCGGGCCGGCCCCGACGACGGCCACCTCGGTGGCGGGGCCGGCGCCGTTCGCGCGCCCCCGTGCGGTGCTCATCAGGTACTCCACTCGACGATGTGGTCGCACATGCGTGCGGCCAGCTCGGGGGTGCCCTGGAAGTAGTGGTCCGCGCCGGTGATCTCGACCAGCTCCCGCCGGTGGTGCCGGACCGCGTCGTACATCCCGCGGGCGTGGCTGGGGAACGCGGCGCAGTCGGCGGAGCCGTACACCACCATCACCGGGGCGCTCACCCCGCGCAGCCGCTGGTAGGCGTTCGCGCGGCTGTGCGCGTGGCTCCACTGGCTGAGCCAGGACCGCAGGCTGGTCAGGTGCCCCAGCGACGCGGGCTGCGTGTTGGCGGTCCACGGATCGCCCCACAGCGTGCCGGCCCTCCGATCCGACGGATCCAGCGTGAGATCGGTGAACCGCAGGTCGGCCGCCGTTCCGTGGACGACGAACGGCAGGTCGTCCGGGCCGGGACGGTCCAGCTTCGTCAGCTCGGTGAGCCGGTCGAACGCCAACGCGGAGATCCGGTCGTTGCGGGCGATCTGCGCCGCCCGGTAGCGCTGCACGAACTCCGGTCGGTAGGGCGGTCCGTGCTGCGGGTCGAACATGTCCAGCCCGGGATCGCGGCCGAACGGGTCGTGCTCGTCGACGATCGCCGGATCGAGGCCCTCGGTGTACACGGTGGCCCGGCCCGGATGGGCCATCGCCATGACCAGGCGGTCGGCCGGGACCAGCCCGGCGCCCGCGAGATCGACCGGGTCGCCGGCCGGGGTCTCGGTGATCGTCGGGTTCTCGGCCTGCTCCTGGTACAGCGCGGCCAGTCCACCGCCACCGGAGTTGCCGACGAGCACGATCTCGGGGTACCCGAGCTCGTGCAGGTGGGTGATCGCGGCACCGATGTCCAGAACGCAGTTCTCCATGATCAGTGCGGAGTCGTTCCCGACGTAGCGGGTGCACAGGCCGACCGCGGCGACACCGCGCTCGGCGAGATCGGCCAGTGCGTAGTGGCCGAGGAAGTTCGACGCCGGGTGCACGATCAGCACGGCGGTGGTCGGGGTGCGGCGGTCGTCGCGCCAGAGGGTGGCCCAGATCTTGCCGCTGAGCCTGGCCACGCCGGAGTTGATGTCCAGGCGTTGACCGGCGGGCATCGGGATCCCGAGCAGTTCGCGGGTCAGCACGTGCGTCCCCTCACCCGCGCTGGTTCCAGGCCTGCAGGTTGGCGGCCCCTTCGCGGGCATCCTGTTCGGTGAGTTCGCGGGTCTGCAGGGTCAGTTCGATCCGGACCCCGTTGGGATCGAAGACGTAGAGCGACTCCCAGACGCCGTCGTGGTCGACGATCCCGTTCACCTCGACCCCCTCGGTCTCGAAGTGCGCCTTCCAGGTGAGCAGCTCCTCCATCGAGTCGATGTTGAGCGCGAGATGCCGGATCCAGGACGGGACCGCATCCGGTTCGTACTCGGGCAGGCCGTCCACCTCGAAGAACGCGATCGCGCTGCCGTCGGCGAGCCCGAAGAAGGTGTGCAGGAACGGGGTCCTCGCCCCGCTGGAGGGCACCTCGTCCTGCCGGATCGCGGCGATCAGCGGGCAGCGCAGCACCCGCGTGTAGAAGTCGTGCGTCCGCTGGGAGTCCCACGTCGGGTAGGCGATGTGGTTGAGCGAGCGCGGTGCCTGCAGTTCCGAGGCGACGGTGTCGGTCATAGTGCCTCTTCTCTATTATTGGACAGTGAGTCCGGTATCCGTACGGATAGTGCGGCTTGGGGGAGGGCGTTGTCAACCGATCACCTGCGACCGGCGACCCCACGGCCGAAGCGCCGGGGCAGGGCCGCGCGGCGAGGTCCGCCCGTGCTCGGCGCGGTGGATACCGGCAGGTCACGGGGTAGCGGGCCGCGCTCCGGGAGGGGCGTCGTCAGCGGGGGTGGTGTGCGCGGGATGCCGCCGGGAGGATGTCGGTCACGGGGTGACGACGCTGCGCAGCGCGCGTCCGGCGAGCAGCTCGTCGAACCCGCGCTGGGCGTCGGCCAGCCCGTAGGTCCCGGTCAGGTAGCGCTCCAGCGGCAGCTCGCCGGCGAGGTAGCGGGCGGCGAGCATCGGCAGGTCGCGACGCGCGTCGCAGTCGCCCCAGATCGACACCCGCAGCGAGCCCCCGGTCAGGAACAGCTCGCGCAGGCCCAGCTCCAGGGTGTCGCCGACCTTCGGCGCGCCCACCACCACCAGTCGCGATCCCACCGCGCGGACTCCCAGCGCGAGCCCCAGCGTGCGCGGGCCACCGACGGCGTCGAGCACCACGTCGGCCCCGCGCCCCCCGGTGATCCGCCGGACCGCCTCCACCGGGTCGGCCGCCCCGGCGTCCACCGTGTGCGTCGCCCCGAACGCGGTCGCCGGCTCCAGCTTCCCGGCCTGCACGTCGACCGCGATGATCGTGGCGGCCCCGGCGGCGGCGGCCCCGGCGACCGCGGCCAGGCCGACCGCGCCGCAGCCGATCACCACGACGTCGTCGGACGGGCCGGTCCCGGCGGTGTGCACGGCGGCGCCGTAGCCGCTCGGTACCCCGCAGCCGAGCAGCGCGGCGATCTCCGGGGGCACCCGGGGATCGATCGGCACCACGTTGGCCGCCGGCACGATCGCCCGCTCGGCCAGCCCGCCGACACCGAGCACCGGGGTACCCGACGCGCCGTCCGCCAGCGGGATCGGCGGGCGCCGCAGGAGCCGGGCCGCGCACCGGGCGGGATGCCCGGCCGCGCAGTGCCGGCACCGGCCGCAGGCCACCATCGGCGCGACCACGACGGCGTCGCCGATCCCGATCCCGGCCCCGGCGCCGACATCCGGGCCGAGCGCCGCGACCCGGCCGGTGACCTCGTGGCCCACCACGTACGGGAAGTCGGTCCCCGAGGTGCCGTGCATGAAGTGGACGTCACTGTGGCACAGCCCGCAGGCGGTCACCTCGATCGCGATCTCGTCGCGCACCGGCTCGCGCAGCGGCACGGCCTCCACCGCGATCGGCTCGTGTGCCCGGCGGACGACGGCGGCGCGGTAGGTGTCTGTCATCTCGGCTCCTGCGGTGCGGTGGCTGCGGCGGGTTCGGCGTACCAGCGGGGCGCCGACCGGGGTGCGGTGTCGACGACGACGGTCCGGATCTCGGTGTAGGCCTCGTGGCCGATCCGGCCGAGCTCGCGGCCCACCCCGGACAGGCCGACCCCGCCGATCGGGGCGTCCGGGGCGAGCGCGCCGTAGGAGTTGATCCAGAAGTACCCGGCGCGGACGGCGCGCGCGGTGTGCAGCGCGCGTTCGAGATCCCGGGTCCAGCACCCGCCGACCAGGCCGAACGGTGAGTCGTTTGCCAGCTCGACGGCCTGCTCGACGGTATCGAAGCCCTGCACGGTGAGCACCGGCCCGAACGCCTCGTCCCGGATGATCGACGCTCCCTCGCCGGCCGACGGCGCCGTATCGCGGAAGTCCAGCACGGTGGGGGAGAGGAAGGCGCCGTCCGGGTGCACGCCGGCGGGCCTGCCGCCGCCGGCCGCCGGCACGGCTCCCGCGGCGACGGCGTCGTCGATCATCTGCTGCACCCGCCGTTCCTGCGACCGGGAGATCAGGCAGCCCAGCTCGCTGGCCGGGTCGAACGGGTCGCCCACCCGGATCGCCGCGGCGATCCGGGCGACCCGCTCGGTGACCTCGTCGGCCACCGAGTTCTGGACCAGCAACCGGGAGCCGGAGAAGCAGCGCTGCCCGGCGTTGCGGAAGATCCCGCCGACCGCGGCGTGCACGGCGGAGTCCAGGTCGGCGTCGGCGTAGACGATGTTGGCCGACTTGCCGCCCAGCTCCAGCAGGGTGCGCTTCATGTCGCCGGCGGCGTCCCGCATGACCTGCCGGCCGACCTCGGTGCTGCCGGTGAAGGAGACCATCGTGACGGCGGGATGGGTGACCAGCGCCCGGCCCACGTCGCCCGCGCCCTGCACGACCTGCAGCAGGCCGTCCGGCAGGCCGGCCGCGGTGAGCAGCTCGGCCAGCGCCGGTGCGGCCAGCGGGCTCTGCTCCGGTGCCTTGAGCACGATCGCGTTGCCCGCGGCCAGCGCGGGGCCCGCCTTCTGCGCGGCGAACATCAGGGTCGCGTTGAACGGGATGATCGCGGCGACGAGGCCGACCGGGTCGCGCAGGGTCAGCTTCAGGGTGCTGCCGTCGGCGGGCAGCGTGGATCCCTCCAGGCCGGTCGCCCAGACCGCGGCGCTGCGCAGATGGCTCGCCGCGACCAGCACGTCCCCGCGCGCCTCGGCGAGGGTCTTGCCGTTGTCCAGGGTGACCAGCCGGACCAGCCGGTCGGCGTCGGCCTCCAGCAGGGTGGCCGCGTCGCGCAGGATGCGGGCCCGCTCGTGCGGGCCGGTCCGGGCCCAGCCGGGCTGTGCGGCGAGCGCGCCGGCGACGGCCTCGTCGAGCAGTTCCGGCGCGGTGCCGGGCACGGTGGTGATCACACTGCCGTCGCCGGGGTGCAGATCGGGGACGGGCGGGCCGCCGCCGTCCCGCAGCCGGCCGCCGATGTAGGTGTGACGGCCGGGAACGGCCGGATGCTCGGTCATCGGACCTCCTCTGGACGGCGCCGGGCGCCGACGGCCCTGGTGGGGGCGGCGCGGTCCGGTGCGGACGAGCGAGCGCTCTTACGTGGGAAGCGCTGCGACGCTACCATGCGATGCATTAGATATGGGACGTAAAGTCCGATAGTTGTTGAGGAGGTCCTGTGGAGTACACCCATCTCGGCCGCAGCGGGCTGATCGTCAGCCGGCTGGTCCTGGGTACCGACAACTTCGGTACCCAGACCACCCCCGAGGACGCGTCGGTGATCATGGACCGGGCGCTGGACCTGGGGATCAACGTGATCGACACCGGCGACGTGTACGGATGGCGCTTCGGCGAGGGGTACACCGAGCAGATCATCGGCAAGTGGCTCGCCGGCGGGGCCGGGCGCCGGGACCGGACGGTGCTCGCGACCAAGCTCTACGGCCAGATGGCCGAGGGGCCGAACAACTCCGGGCTCTCCGCGCTGCACATCCGGCGGGCCTGCGAGGCGTCGCTGCGCAGGCTCGGCGTGGACCACATCGACCTCTACCAGATGCACCACATCGACCGGAGCACGCCGTGGGAGGAGATCTGGGAGGCGATGGACCTGCTCAAGGCGCAGGGCAAGATCGTCTACGTGGGCTCCTCCAACCATCCCGGATGGCACATCGCCGCCGGTCAGGAGGCTGCCTCCCGCCGCGGCAGGCCCGGGCTGGTCAGCGAGCAGACGATCTACAACCTGCTGGAGCGCACCGCGGAGCTCGAGGTGCTGCCGTCCTGCGCGCACTACGGAGTCGGCATGATGCCCTGGTCCCCGCTGGATGCCGGGCTGCTCGGCGGGATCCTCCGCAAGGAGCGCGAGCGGACCATGGGTGAGCCGCTGCCCGGCGCCCGGATCGCCACCCACCGGGGCAAGCGGCTGGCCAAGCTCGACCGGCACCGCGATGCGGTGCAGGCCTACGAGGACCTGTGCGACGAGCTCGGCGCGAAGCCGGCGGACGTGGCCGTGGCCTGGCTGCTGGCCCGGCCGGGGGTCTCCGCGACGATCATCGGCCCGCGCACGGTCGACCAGCTCGTCGAGGCGACCGGTGCGCTCGGCGTGCACCTCGGCGAGGACGTGCTGGCCCGGCTCGACGCGATCTTCCCCGGGCCTGGGCCCGCCCCGGAGGCCTACTCCTGGTGAGTTCCGCCGGTGTGGCCCCACCGGATCCCGGAGGGGCCACACCGCGCCGGTGCGCCGGATCAGCGGAAGGTCTGCCGCAGGCCGAGCAGCCTGCCGACCCCGCGCTTCTCCAGGTACTCCGCGTGGTCGCGCACCCCGTGCACGTAGGTGTCGAGGTAGCTCGCGGTCTCGCCGGCGACCGCCCGGTCCCGGTACTCGACGAGCTGCTCGCGGTCGTAGCCGTAGTGCCCCGGCGAGGACAGCGGGTGCGCACCGTACGGCGCGTGCGCGACCTTCTCGACGATCGCGCCGGGCATCGACACGATCCGCGGATCCGGCGACGGCGCGTACTCGTCGAGCACCTCGTCGGTCGAGACGATGACGTGGTCGCTGGCCTTGGCCATCACGTCCTCGAACCGGCGCTGGCCGAAGATCTGCACGTTGCCCTTGCGGTCGGAGACCTGCGCGTGGAACAGCCCGTAGTCGGCGCGCAGCGCGGGGATCGTGGTGACCGTCCGCCCGGTGTAGGGGTCGGTGGTGGTCCTGATCATCGGGTTGACCTTCGGCAGGTCGGTGCCCTCGTAGAGCGGGGGCAGCGCCACGAACGGCAGCTTGCTCGCCCCGGCCCGGAAGCCGTAGACGACCCAGGCCTCGTCGGCCTCGATGATCTCGATCGACTTCTGCTGCGCGGCCCGGCGGAAGTTCGGTGCCAGCCCGAGGAACTCCAGCCCGACGTAGGACACGTGCAGCCTGCGCACGCAGCCGGCCGCGATCAGCATGTCGACCGGGGCGCCCGCGCTGGGGGTGGGCATGAGCTCCAGGTCGCGCACCCCGCGCCGGATCAACGCGTTCACCAGCGCCATCGGGCTGTTGTGCGAGTGCACCCCGCCGAGGGCGATGGTCGCACCGTCGGGGATGTCGGCGACCGCCTCCTCCGGGGTGGTCACCTTGCTCGTGCTCGCTTCCACGCTCACCGTCCGGACTCCTTCGTCGCGGTGCCGAGCAGGGCCAGGCCCGTGCCGCTCGACAGCTCAGCTCTTCTGATCTTGCCGCCCTCGTCCACCGGCAGGGAGTCGACGAACGCGACCTCGCGGGGACGCTTGTAGGCGGACAGCTGCTCCGCGCAGTGCTCGATCACCTGCTGCGCGGTCACCTCGCTGCCCTCGGTGCGCTGCACGAGGGCCTTCACCGACTCGCCGTAGCGTTCGTCCGGCACACCGATCACGGCGGCGCGGTGCACGCCGGGGCAGCTCTGCAGCACCGCCTCGACCTCTCCGGCGTAGACGTTCTGGGCGCCCGAGCGGATCACGCCCTGCGCCCGGTCGGCGAGGTAGATGTAGCCCTGCTCGTCGCGCCAGGCCATGTCGCCCAGGCGCAGCCAGCCATCGCGCAGCACCGCGCGGGTGGCCTCGGGCTGGCTCCAGTACCCGGAGAACACGCTCGCCGCGCGGATCCGCATCTCGCCGACCTCGCGCGGCTCGACGACCCGGTCCTCGCCGTCGACCAGCTGCACCTCGGCGAACGCGGCGGGCCGGCCGACCGGCACGATCGAGGTCGGCCCGGTGGCGAGCAGCCGGTCGTGGTCGTCCGGGGTGAGCAGAGCGGCGAAACCGCCGGCCTCGGTGGCGCCGAACGCGTGGTACAGCCGCACGTCGAGCGCCTCGACCAGGGAGCGGATCAGGTTCCACGAGGTCGCGGCGCCGCCGTAGCCGATCAGCGAGAGCGACCGGGCGCGGCTCGCGTCGAGCCCCGGGAGCGCCGCGACCAGGTCGACCAGCATGGTCGGCACCAGGAACGCGTGCGTCACCCCGTACCGCTCGACGTCGTCGACGAAGGCCGCCCCGTCGAACCGCCTGCGCAGCAGCAGCGGCACGCCCAGGTAGGCGGTGGTGGTCACGAACGAGGCGCCGACCCCGAGGCTCAGCGGCATCGAGATCCAGGTCGGCCCGCCCCGGGGGACGTCGACCTCGCACAGGTAGTTCGCGGTGCTGGCCAGCTGCTGGTCGTGGGTGGCCATGCAGCCCTTCGCCGCCCCGGTGGTGCCGCTGGTGTAGCGCAGCGAGCGCAGGTCGGAGCCGCTGAAGACGCTGACCCCGCCGCGCTCGCCGGGGACCGGCCCGTCGGCACCCGAGGCGACGAGCTCGTCGAACGACTCGATCTCGATCTCCGCCTGCCCGGCCTGCGCCTGCCCGGTCCCGACCTGTCCGACGGTGACGATCCGCCGGACGGCCGGCGCACCGGCGGCCGCCTCCACCGCGGTCGCCGAGTCGCAGATCACCGCGGACGCGCCGGAGTGCACCAGGATGCGGCGCATCTCGGTCGCGGTGAGCTTCGGGTTGACGCCGACGGTCACCAGGTTCGCCTTCCACAGCCCGTGGTAGGCGACGACGACGCGGTGGTCGTTGGCCAGGACGAGCGCGATCCGCTCCTGCTCGCGGTACCCGCGGTCGATCAGCGCGTGTGCCAGCCGGTCGGTTGCGGTGTCCAGTTCGGACCAGGTCAGCTCGGTCCCGTCGGTGATGACGGCCGGATGGTCGGGGCGGCGTACCGCGTTCTGCCGCAGGAGGTTCTCGATGCGCATGGCGGCTCCGGATCGGTCAGGAGGGGGCTCAGGCGGGGAGTGCGTTCTCGATCAGGTCGACGACGAACGACGGGTGCTCGACGTGCAGGTTGTGCCCGGCGCCCGGCACCACCTGCACCGGGTGCCCGAGCGTGGCGCTCAGCTCGTCCGGCCGGACGCCGGGATCGGCGCCCCCGCAGGCGAGCCGGACCGGCCCGGCCGCCCGGGCGGCGACCCGGGCGAGCTCGTCGGCGTCGGCAGGAGGATCTGCTCCGGTCCGGGGATCGACGGCCAGCCGGAAGCCGCCGTCGCAGGTCAGCACGCCGGTGTCGAGCAGCTCCGGGTCCGCGTCCGCGGCCATTCCGCTGACCAGCGCGAACCGGCTGCGTGCCGGCTCGGGGGCTGCGAAGATCCGGGACGGGCGGGCGGCCCGACCGGCGCGGGCGGCGAGCTCGTCGGCCGTCCAGCCGACCCGCAGGGCGAGCACCGCGACCGCGCCGATCTCGATCCCGTGCGTGCCGTCGGCCAGGCTCAGCGCGACCAGCCCGCCGAGCGAGTGCCCGACGGCCAGGTCGATCCGTCGCCCCGGGGGGACCGCGCGCGCGACCGCCTCCGCGTAGCGCTGGTGGTGGTAGCCCGGCAGCGGATCGGACCGGCCGTGTCCGGGCAGGTCGACGGTCAGCACGTCCCACCCGGCGCGACGCCGGGCGATCTCGGCGAGCGTCGGCGCCCAGACCGCGGCGGTGGCGCCCGCACCGTGCAGCAGCAGCACCCGCGGCCCGGACCCACCGGTCCGTTCCAGATGGACGTGTGGCCCGCTCACGTCGCCCCGTCCAGGAACCCGCTGACGGCCGCGGCGAACTCGGCGGGCCGTTCGATCTGTGGATAGTGCCCGGCGCCGGGCACGGTGCACGAGCGGGCTCCCGGGATCCGCGCGGCCAGCTCCCGCCAGGTGTCGTCCGGGACCAGCGCGTCGTGCTCACCGCGGACGAGCTGCACCGGCAGCGTGATCGCGCCGTAGTCCCGGCGCGGTGGCCGGACCTGCGATCGACCCTCGGCGCCGTAGCGGGCCGGGGATCGCACCGTCGCGGCGGCCCCGGTCTCCCAGGCGCCGGGCAGCGCGGCGATCTCGAACCTGCGGCGCAGCAGGTCCTCGTCGTCGCGGTGGGCGGGATCGTGGAAGAGCACCGCCATCGACGGGCGCAGCCCGTCCAGGGTGCCGTCGAAGGTCTCCAGGACCTCCCGGCCGGCCGCGAGCGGCGGGCCGAGCCCGACGCCCGCGGCGACCACACTGCGCAGCGGCCACGACATAGTGCCGCGGGCTGCCATGTCCAGCAGCATCCGCGCGCTCAGCGATGTGCCGACGGCGTGCACCGCGTCCACGTCCAGGGTACGCAGCACCGCCGACACCTGCGAGATCATCAGCCGGCGCTGGCCGCCGGCGAAGTCGCGGATCTTGCTGCTGCGGCCGAAGCCGACGAGATCGAGCGCCAGCACCCGGTACCGGTCGGACCAGTACGGGATGCAGTCCGACCAGGTCAGCTCGGCGGCGGCGCCGTACTCCCCGCCGTGCAGCAGGAGCAGGACCGGGCCGTCGCCGGCGTCGAGATAGTGCGTGCGGATCCCGTCGGCGACGACGTGGCGGCTGCGCGGCGTCATCGACCACCGACCGTGCCGTACCGGCGGAGCACGCCGTCGGTGTCGACCTCGGTGCGCAGCAGGTGCAGGTCCTCGGCGCTCGGCGGCTCGACGACCTGCAGGTCGTCGGCCACCGGCAATTCGAACCCGGTGGCCTCCTGTACCTGCTCGACGGTCGTCCACGGGTGCAGCCGCGCCAGGCGCATGTGCTTGGACTCCGGCTCGAAGTCGAACACCCCGAGCGGGGTGAAGACCCGCCGCGGCCCGGAGGACTCGGGCCGGAACACCTTGCTGCGCGAGTCGCCGCCGTCCAGCCAGCCGGGGCCGCTGACGAAGTCGACCCGGTCCACGAACACCCGCGGGGTGTGGTGCTCGGTATAGATGAAGCTGGACTTGAAGCCGCCGGAGAAGACGAGCCCGATCGTGCCCGGCCCGCGCACCTTCGGGTTGTCCCAGTCGCCGATCATCGCCATGTTCAGGTTGCCGAACTTGTCGATCTGCAGGCCGCCGAGGAAGGCGAAGTCGAACCGGATGGCGGTCTCGAAGTCGACCACGTCGTCCAGGCTGTAGTGGTACTCGCTGGTGACCAGGTTCCGGTAGTCGGCGGAGGACTCGGTGAGCCGCCGGATCTTCGGGTTGGACGCCCCGCTGCCTCCGCAGAAGAAGGTGAGGTTCGGGGCGTGGGTGAGCTGGGCCAGCCGCAGGCCGGCCGCGGGGATGTGCGACGCGGCGCCGACCGAGCCGAACTCGCCGTCGCTCATCTCGTGGGCGATCGAGATCGCCATCATCTCGGCCCAGCTGTAGGTCTCGCCCGACACGGCGCCTCCCACTCTCCTGCGGCGGCAACCCTTGCACACCCGTGAGTTCACGATTAACGTACACTAAGTCCGATTGTTGTTACAATACGCTGTGGTTGGGGGAGTCGATGGGCGGAACCACCGCGATCGAACGGGTGCTGCACGGGCTCGTCGACCTGCACTGCCACTCCGGGCCCAATCCACTGCCCCGCCGGTTCGACCACGTGCAGGCGGCCCGCGACGGTGCCCGGCTCGGGATGCGCGCGCTGCTGGCCAAGTCGCACCACCACAACACGGTGATGGACCTGCTGGCGGTGCGCGAGCAGCTGAGCGGGCTGTCCACGCAGGTGTTCGGCGGGATCGCGCTGAACCAGTTCGTCGGCGGCATCAACCCCTACGCGGTCGAGCTGAGCCTGCGGATGGGCGGGCGGTGCGTCTGGTTCCCGACGATCTCGTCCTCGGCGCACATCGACCATCACAACTCCGGCGGCGGGTTCCCGACCCCGACGATCCCGCTGAGCAGCAGCCAGACCGACATCCGCACCGGCTCCGGCGAGCTGCTGCCGGAGGCCCGCCGGGTGATCGAGCTGATCGTCGAGTCCGACGCGCTGCTCTCCGCGGGACACCTCGCACCGGACGACGTCCGGCTGGTCTTCACCACGGCCGCCGAGCTCGGCGTGCGCCGGATGGTGCTCAGCCATCCCAACTTCGTGATCGGCTCGGATCCGCAGCAGTGTCGCGAGTTCACCGCGCTCGGCGCCTACATCGAGCACGAGACCGCGATGTACGACCCGGAGGTCGCGCAGGCCAAGGGTGGCCCGGAGCAGCTGATGGAGTGGATCTCGGCGATCGGCCCGGAGCACACCGTGCTGGCGTCCGACCTGGGCCAGTACGGGCGTCCGATGCCGGTCGACTCCTTCATCCGGGTGGGTGGGGCACTGCTCGACCTGGGTCTCCCGGAGAAGGACCTGGGGATGATCGTCCGGGACAACCCGGCGTACCTGCTCGGCCTGGACCGCTGATCGCCACGAGACGGAGGAACGTCGTGTACAGCCCCACCGACCCCAGGGCGACGCTGCCCGGGGGGAGCGCCCCCCGCTCCGACGATCCGGTCGCCGCGTTCCAGGCGTTCGCGCTGGACGACCTGGCGCCGTCCGAGGTGAGCCCGGCGGGCAGCGCCACCTGGTACGTCCGCGGGCAGAACTTCGTGCTGGCCTACACCCGGGCCGTCGCCGGCGACCCGCTCGTCCGGCCGGCCGCGGTGCAGCACCACGAGTACGTGCTCGTCCTCCCGCACGACGGCGGGACCGTCCGGATCGACCACGACGACGCGGGCACCGCGCAGCTCGCCGACCGCGGGATCGCCGTCGTCCCGGCCGGGACGAGCAGCCTCACCGCGGCCGGGGACCTCGACCTGGTCCGGCTGTTCGACATCCGCACCACCGACCTGGCGCAGCTCTGCCACAACGCGCAGAGCTACCGGGAGCCGCACCCGAGGATCGCGCAGCTGCAGCCGTGGCCGGACCCGGTCGGCGGGCCGCGGATCCGGGTGTACCGCAACGCCGACCACCCGATCTCGCCGGACCGGTTCGGGCGGATCTTCCGCACCAGCGCCTTCATGGTGAACTTCGGCGAGCCCAAGCACGGCCCCCGAGACCCGGACCGGCTGTCCCCGCACCACCACGACGACTTCGAGCAGTGCTCGCTGACCGTTGCCGGGGACTACGTGCACCACGTCCGTACCCCGTGGACGGCGAAGCTCTCCCAGTGGCGCCCGGACGTGCACGCCGAGATCGGCAGCCCCGGCGTGGCGATCATCCCGCCGCCGACCGAGCACACCAGCCGGGCGGTCGGCGACGGGGAGCACCAGCTGATCGACATCTTCAGCCCGCCGCGCGCCGACTTCTCGGCGAAACCCGGATGGGTCCGCAACGCCGACGAGTACCCCGCCCCGGACCGGGTGTCCGGTGGCTGACCGGGCCGATGTGCTCGCCGGCGGTGCGGACGGAGCCCCCGCGCTCGGTGCCTGGATCAAGCTGGCCACCACCGAGAGCGTGGAGATCATGGCAGCGATCGGGATGGACTTCGTGGTCGTCGACCTCGAACACGCCCCGCTGGACCTGGAGACCGCGGCCCGGATGATCGTGCTGGCCCGCGCCTGCGGGATGACCCCGCTGGTACGGGTGCCCGGGCACGAGGCCGCCACGATCGGCCGGGTGCTCGACTCCGGCGCGGGCGGGATCCTGGTCCCGCACGTCGAGGACGCCGACCAGGCCCGCGCGGTGGTGTCCGCGGTGCGGTTCCCGCCGCACGGCGCGCGGGGTGCCGGCGGCACCAGCCGGGCCGGGCGCTGGGGTCTGCTGCCGCGGGCCGAGTACACCCGGTTCGGCAACGAGCAGGTGCTGTGCATCCCGCAGCTGGAGAGCGCCGGGGCGATCGGCTCGGCACCGGAGATCCTCGCTGTCGACGGGGTGGACGCGGTCTTCCTCGGCGCCGGTGACCTGGCGCTCTCGCTCGGGCTCGGCGCCGGCGACCCGGAGGTGCGCGAGCTGCTGGGCACCGGGCGGGCGGCCGCGGCGGCCGCCGGGAAACCGTGTGGCGCGGCGAGCGCCGGGGTGGAGGGTGCGCTGGGTGCCGCCGGGCTCGGGCACCGGTTCGTGGTGATCGGCAACGACGTGACCCTGCTCGCCAGGGCCGCCGACTCGCTGGTCGCCGGGGTGCGCAACGGGCTGCGAGGTGCCCGGTGACGGACTGTCCGCTCGTCGGGACCTGGGAGCTCGTCGGGTACGAGGTGCCCGACGCCGAGCCCGAGGACCGGCACCCGCTCGGGTCCGACCCGCTCGGGCGGCTGATCTACACCGCGGCGGGCGACATGGCCGTGCACTACATGGCCGGGGACCGGCCCGCGCCGGCGACGGCGAACTGGCGGTTCACGACCGACGCCGAGAAGCTCGCCGCGGTCCGCGCCTACGGCGGCTACTCCGGTCGCTACACCTGGCACGGGGACCGGGTCTCGCACCACGTGGAGGCCTGCATCCACCCCAACTGGATCGGCACCACGCTCGTCCGGGGGGTCGAGCTGACCGACACCGAGCTGGTCCTGCGGGCCGCCGAGCCCGGCCCCGCACCGACGCCGGTGCTGCGCTGGCGTCGCCGCAGCTGATCCGGCACCGCAGTCGATCCGGCACTGCAGTTGATCGACCACCGCAGTTGATCGAACACCGCAGCCTGCCCGACAGAGAGGGGTCCCAGAGATGCTCGTGGACGCGCACGCCCACCTGGTCACCGACGAGCCGGGCTACCCGTACCTCCCCGGTGCGTCGCCGAACGCCCTGATGCCCGTCGAGCGGATGCTGGAGGCATTGCGGGACAACGGCGCCGATGCCGCGATCGCGGTGCAGCGGGCGCACGTGTACGGCTTCGACAACAGCTACGTGCTCGACGCCGCCGCCCGGCATCCGGACCGGGTGCGGGCGATGTGCGTGATCGACGGGCAGGAACCGGACGCGGCGGACACCGTGCGCCGTCTCGCCGGACGCGGTGCGGTCGCGATCCGGCTCACCGCGCCCGGTGGCGACCAGCACCATGGCCCCGGCGGGACCGGCTGGTTCGCGGGGCCTCAGGCCCGTGCGGTGTGGGCTGCCGCGGCGGAGTCCGGGATGTCGATGTGCCTGCACGTCTACCGGTGGAACTCCGCGGAGGTGCTGCGCGCGCTGCCGGCGGTGCTCGACGCGGTGCCCGGCATCCCGGTCGTGCTCGATCACATCGCCGCGGTGGACCTCACCGGCCCGCGGTCCGCGACCGGACCGTTGCTCGCGCTCACCGACCGCGAACAGGTGCACGTCAAGGTGACCACGCTGAACCTGGCCCGGCTCGACGATCCGGCCCCGCCGGTGGAGTGGCTGGTCGCGCGGTTCGGCGCGGGCCGGGTGCTGTGGGGCTCGGACGTCACCCAGACCCGCGGCGAGTACGCCGGCATGGTCGGCACCGCACGGCGCGCGGTCGCGGGGCTCCCCGCCGCCGACGCCGCCGAGGTGCTCGGGGGCACCGCGGCCCGGCTGTACGGGCTCACCCCGCCGACGGCCGGGTGAGCCGGTGCTCGTCGACTCGCACGTGCACCTGTTCACCGCTGAGTTGCCGCCGGCCGGGGACGCGTGGACGGTGCCCGAGCGTGCACTGCCGGTCGAGGAGTTCGAGACGCTGATGCGGCGGCACGGGGTGACCCACGGGGTCGTCTCCGCCATGAGCCTGCTCGACGACGACACCTACACGCTGGCGGCGCTGCGCCGGAACCCACGATTGCGGGGCACGGTGAGCGCCGGGCCCGGCACCGATCCGGCCCGGCTGCGCGCCCGGTGCACCAGCGGCGTCGTCGGGATCCGGTTCCAGTGGCGCAGGCGGCCCGAGCTGCCGGACCCGGCCGATCCGGGCTACCGGCGGGTCCTGGACACCGCCGCCGATCTGGGCATGCACGTCGAGCTGAACGTGGAACGCGACCGGATGGCCCCGGTGCTGGCCGGGTTGTGCGGGCACGGGGTGTCGGTCGTCGTGGACCACTTCGGTGACCCGCATCCCGAGCTCGGCTACCGGACCCCCGGCGGCGAGGCACTGCTGCGCGCGCTGGACACCGGACGGGTGCGGGTCAAGCTGTCCGCCGGGTACCGGTTCCGGGTGCCCGCCGAACGGCTCGCCGGCAACGCCGCCGAGCTGATCGCCAGGGCAGGGCCGGACCGGGTGTTCTGGGGCAGCGACGCCCCGTTCGTCGGTGCCCGCGAGCCCACCGGCTACCCGGCGGAGCTGGCGGCCTTCACCCGGATCGTGCCCGACCGGGCGGTCCGCGAGCGGATCCACACCGCGGCGCACGACTACTACTTCGGTCCCGTCCGGTGACGGGCCGCCGCGCTGGACCGGGCTCAGCGCTCCCCGGCCACCGCCAGGACGGTGTCCACCGGGTCCCCGTTCGGCACCACGACCAGGCCGCCGGACAGCGGTCGGAGCTTCTGCGCCAGCTCGGTGGCCAGCTCCAGGCCGACCCGGTGGCCACTGCTGCCCGCCCGGTCCAGCTGCTCCAGCACCCGGGACGGGACGTGCACGTCGGGAACCTCGTGGGTCAGGTACTCGGCCTCGGCGAACCCGCTCAACGGGCGGATCGAGACCAGCACTGGCGGGAGCGGGTCGCCGATCTCGGTCAGCAGCCGTTCCAGGTCCTCCGCGGCGTAGACCGGCCGGGTGATCAGGAACTGCGCACCGGCCGCGATCTTGTCCCGGGCCCGGCCGGCCGCCGCGGCGAGATCGCGCCCGCCCGGGTTGATCCGCGCGCCGATCTCGAAGCTCGTGCGGGTGGGCAGCGGGAGCCCGTAGAAGTCGATCCCGTCGTTGAGCCCGGTGAGCAGCTCGATCAGGCCGATCGAGTCGACGTCCCAGATGCCGTCCACGTGCGGGTAGTCGCCGACGAGCGGCGGGTTGCCGGTCTCGCAGACGATCCGGTGCATGCCCAGGGCGTGCGACCCGAGCAGATCGGCCTGCAGGGCCATGATCGTGCGGTCCCATGTGGACACGGTGGCGACGGTGTCCACCCCGAGCCGCTGGTGCAGGTGCAGCGCCAGGTCGACCGGGCTGAGCCGGGCGCGCACCCCGTTCCCCGCGCCGACCGAGATCAGGTTCACCCCGTGCTCGGTCAGCCGGCGTGCGGCGTCGACGGCCGCCTCGGTGCCACCCCGGTCGTCCGGGGTCAGCTCCACCGCCAGCAGGTCGGTGGGCTCCGGGGCCCGGACGACGGGCGTCGCGGGCGCCGGGACGGTGGTGGTCACCGCCGCCCGTCGACGCGCGTCCCGCTCCCGGACGAGCTCGACGACCGCGGCGAGCTGGGGCGGGGTGGTCCCGCAGCATCCGCCGACGACCCGGGCCCCCACCTCGACGAGCTGCCCGACGTAGCGGACGAGGTACTCGGCGTCGATGTCGTACTCGAACCGGGCCGGACCTGTCCGGCGCGGCAACCCGGCGTTGGGCTGGCCGGTCACCGGGAGCTCGGTGTGCTCGCACAGCTCGCGCACCACGTCGAGCATGTGCCGTGGACCGAGTGTGCAGTTCGTGCCGATCGCCGCGACCCCGAGTTCGCCGAGCGCGTGCGCCACGTCGCGGGCCGGGTGCCCGCTCAGCGTCCGGCCGTCCGGGCCGAACGTGGCCTGGGCGACGATCGGCAGGCCGGTCTCGCCGACCGCGATCCGGGCGGCCTCGACCAGCTCGTCGAGGTGCCCGAAGGTCTCCAGGACGATCAGGTCGACACCTGCCCCGTCGAGCAGCTGCAGCTGCTCGGTCACCGCCTCGGAGCGGGCGGCGGCCGGGACCCGCCTGCGTTGCTGGACGCTCACCGCGGGCGACACCGAGCCGGCGACCAGCACCCCGGGCCGGGCGCCGGCGGCCTCCCTGGCGATCCGCACCGCATCCCGGTTGATCTCACCGAGCCGGTCGGCGAGGCCGAACTCGTCGAGCCGCAGCCGGTTCGCGCCGAAGGTGTTGGACTGGACGATGTCCACCCCGGCGTCGACGTACCGGGCGTGCACCGCTCGGACCAGATCCGGGTCCGAACAGGACAGCGCCGGCAGTGACTGGTCGAGGGCATTGCCCGCGGCGTGCAGCATGGTCCCCATCGCGCCGTCGCAGACCAGCACGCGGTCGCTCACCATCGTCCGGAAGTCGGCGACAGACAGGCTCATGATCCGTACCTCGACCCTTCGATGATCTCGACGGCGATCTCGGCCATCAACCGGTCCCGGTGCAGGTCGAGCCGCAGCCCGGTGATCTCCTCGATCCGGCGCAGCCGGTAGGCGACGGTGTTCGGGTGAACGTGCAGCCTGCGCGCGGTGCGGCTGGGGCTGCTGTTCTCCTCGAAGTACACCGACAGCGTCGTCAGCAGGTCGGTGCCGGTCGAGGAGCCGTCGGCGAAGAGCTGGCCCAGCACCTCGTCGCCGAACCGGCGCAGCTCGGCCGGATCGGGGAACTGCAGCAGCAGCCGGTGCACCCCCAGCTCGGCGAACGGCACCACGGTGCCCTGGACGGGCGAGCGCAGGCCGGCGGTGAGTGCCCGGCGGGCCTCCGAGTACGACCGGGCGACCCGGGCGGCGACCCGGCACTCGTTGCCGATCCCGATCGCGGGGACCACGACGCCGCGCCGGTGGAGCTCCTCGACGAGCCCCTCGGTCAGTTCGAGTGCCCGGGCGACCGCCGCGGGCAGCTCGGCCCGGCCCGGCCCGCCGGGGGGCCGGTCGGCCGCCGGGCCGGGCAGGACCGCGACCACCTCGTCGGTCCGGACGGCGAGGATGGCCTCCGGTGCGATGGCGCCGAGCACCTGCTCGACGACCGCGGCGGTGGCCGGGGCCTCGGAGTCCCTGGGCAGCGGCACGACGGCGACCGCATGCGGCAGCGACTCGTCGTAGCCCAGGTGCTGGGCCCACTGCGTCGCCTCGCCGCGGTCGATGTCGCGGGCCAGCAGCAGGCCCTCGACCAGCTCGCGGCGGGCCCGCCCGGCTGCGGCCGTGACCACCAGGTCCCGGCCGAGCAGCACCCCGCAGACCATCGCGGCGTGCTCGCCGGCCAGCAGCATCAGGTCCTCGCCGAGCCCGGCGTCGTTGTGCCCGTCCGGCTCCGCGGTGGACAGCAGGTAGCCCGCCAGGTCCTTGCCGACCGAGACAGGGGCGACCCCGACCGGCGTCTCCCGCCCGTGCCCGGGGACCTGCAGCGCCCGCCGGTTGCGCGCCGCGGCCGAGAGGATCCGGCCGAACCCGGCCGTCCCCGCGTGTGCCCGCGCGATCGACAGGATGTCGGTGGCGGTTCGCGGGCCCGCCTCGGCGAGCACCTCGAGCCCGCGGTCGAGCACCGTGACCGAGGAGCCGGTCGCCGAGGCGAGCAGATCGACGATCGCGTCGAGATCGCTCTGCTGGGCCGCGGCCGCCGACAGGTGGCTGCACATGGCGACGAACCGGCGCAGCCGGAGCAGCTTCTCCGCGATTTCCGGCCGGCCGGCGGTATCCGCGGACCGGAGCCCGGAGCGGCTCGGTGTCGAGTCCGCTGCGGCCATGTCAGCACAGTAGGGCCAGCCGGACGCGGGAGGCAATGACCGTTTCGGGGCGAATGAAATCGGCTGTGATGTGTCACAAAAAGTATCGATGCCGATTAGTGGGGCGCCACATACGGGCAGCTTCGGGCACCACCGTGCCGGTCCGGGCTGGTTGTGCAGGACGACAGTTCCGGTGGTGGATGTTCTGGCGATCGCCCCGAAGACCGGCGGCCGGACGACGTGTCAGGCTGATTGCCATCGCTTTCCGACAATTCCTGGTAATGGCCGGATGCGTTCTCGTCGAGCAAAGGTGTCCGGAGGGAGTGCGACATGGGGACCGAACGGTTCTCCTGGCCGAGGCCCTTCCGGCCGCGGATCCCCGCCGCAGGCGGCTACCGGTCGAACCGGGTGCTGCGCCGCAACGCCGCATGGGCCCGGCTGGGCGCGCTGCTGGAGCGCACACCACGGGGGTACCGGCTGTTCACCGCGACCGAGCGGGTGACGAAGGAGCAGCTGTTCGGCTGCCGGATGTGCGGCCAGTGCGCCCTGCCGACGACCGGCTACACCTGCCCGATGACGTGCCCGAAGGAGCTGCGCAACGGCCCGTGCGGCGGCGTCTCGCCGGCCGGTGCCTGCGAGGTGCATCCGGAGCTGCGCTGCGTCTGGGTGCAGGCCCACGAGCGCGCCGAGGCCGCCGGCCACGACGACGATCTCGACCTGCTGCACCACCCGGCCGACCACCGGGAGTGGGGGCGCAGTGCCTGGGTGAACCACTGGCGGGCATACGAACGCCCGCCGGAGGACCCGGGACCGCTGCTGCACCGCCGGCTCGGGGTGACACCGCTGTGAGCGGCGGGCTGCGTGCGGCGCTGGCCGCGGGCCGGTTCGCGCTGACCGCCGAGCTGGGGCCGCCGCGCGGGGCGGACGCCGAGGAGGTGACCCGCAAGGCGGGGCTGCTCGCCGGCCGGGTCGACGCCGTGAACGTCACCGACAACCAGGGCGCCCGGGTGCGGATGTCCAGCCTCGGTGGCGCCGTCCTCGCCGGGCGGGCCGGGATGTCCGCCGTCATGCAGCTGACCTGCCGGGACCGGAACCGGATGGCGATGCAGTCCGACCTGCTCGCCGCCGGTGCGCTGGACGTCCCGCACGTGCTGCTGCTGACCGGCGACCATCCCCGGTTCGGCGACCACCCGGAGAGCAGGCCGGTGTTCGACGTGGACGGGGTGCAGGCGATCAGGATCGCCCGCACCCTGCGCGACGACGGCGTGCTGATGTCCGGCGAGCCGCTCTCGGCGAGACCGGGCTGGCTGATCGGGGCGGTGGAGAACCCGTTCGCACCGCCGACCCGGTTCCGGGCCCGGCGGCTGGCGAAGAAGGTCGCGGCGGGAGCCGAGTTCGTCCAGACGCAGTACGTGTTCGACATCGGGCAGCTGCGCCGGTGGGCGGCCGAGCTGGTCGAGCTCGGGGTGCCGGAGCGCTGTGCGGTGCTGCCCGGGGTCGGGCCGATCCGCTCGCTGCGGATGCTGGAGTTCCTGCGCACCGGGGTCCCGGGCATCTGGGTGCCCCCGGAGGTGGAGAAGAGACTGCGCGGCGTGCCGCCGGGCCGGGTCGCCGAGGAGGGCGTCCGGCTGTGCGTGGAGACGCTGCAGCAGCTGACCGAGATCCCCGGGGTGTCCGGCGCACACGTCATGGCGTTCGGCTTCGAACGTGGCGTCCCGGAGATCCTCGACCGCGCCGGGTTCGCTCCGGTGCCGTGCGAGACCGACCGACCCGTCGCCGCAACCGGAAGGTGAGCGCCGTGCTCCTGGACGTCCGACCACACAGCAGGCTCCGCGGGGACCGGGCGGTGGACCTGAACGCCGCCGTGCTGCCCGTCCTCGACGCGGTGACCGCCAGCGACGTCGACCTCAGCCGGGTCCGGGTCGTCGCCGACTGGGTGCAGTACCGGGACAGCTTCCGTGGCGTCGTGCAGTCCCGGCGGATCGGCCATGCCACGCCGGACACCGGCGGTCCGCCCCCGCCCGAACCGCTCGGCGTCCGCGAGGACGACCTGGAGATCGCCGTGGACCTGCGCCGATCCGGCTCGGTGGAGGCCGGGGAGCTGCACCGGCTGACCGCCGCCGCGCTGACCGCCGCCGACGACGACGTGCCGCTGGAGGACTGGGGGCCGGGCAGCCGCAGCTGCGTGTGGGACTTCAACGCGCTCTACTGGTCGGCCCTCGAACTCTGGGAGAAGTCCACCGGCCGGGGCTACGAGCAGGCCCTGCCCGGTGGGGAGAGCGACGCGCGCAACGCCGAGGCCGCCCGGGAGCTGATCCTGGAGCTGTTCGGGATGTGGGACCGGCTCGCCGCCGCCCAGGCGCTGCCCGACGAGCTGTACGTACTGGAGATCGGGGTCGGCAACGGGGGGCAGGCCAAGGTCTTCCTCGACGAGTTCGCCCGGCTCGACCAGGAGCGTGGCAGCGAGTACTACTCCCGGCTGCACTACCTGATGTGTGACTACTCGGCGCACGTGCTGGAGCTGGCCCGCGACGCGGTGGCCGAGCACGCCGAGCAGGTCAGCTCGTTCACCCTCGACGCGACCCGGCCGTGCACCGCGCTCGGCTTCCTGGAGTACAAGATCTTCCTCGTCTACGTGTCGAACGTCTACGACAACCTGCCCACCGACGAGGTGGCGCACCTGGGCGGGCGCACCTACCAGGTCGAGATCCGGGCGAACTTCGCCTCCGCGGAGGCGGCCGAGCTGGCCGCGTCCGTGGGGATCGGGATCGACCGGCTGCCCGGCATCGTGCACCGGCTGCTCCGGCTCGGGCCGTCGCTGCTCGCCGACGCGATGCCGGACCTGTTCCCGGACACCGGCACCGCGGTCGAGTTCTGGCGGCGTGCCTGGGCCGCGGTCCGGCTCGACGAGCGCTACGTCCCGCTCGCCGGGCTCGACACCTACGACCTGGGCGGCGAGACCGACCTGGGCGGCGAGCTGCTGCGGCCGCTGCTGGAGTCCGGCGCCGACGTCCGGATGCACGTGAACAACGGCGCGCTGCAGAGCTTCGTGGACAGCCTGCGGCTGCTGCACCCGTACGGGCGGCTGGTCTGCCACGACCTGTTCGTCACCGAGATCGAGGGGTACCGCACGCACTTCCGGGGCCCCGGGAAGTACGACGGCTCGGTCGTGAACTGGGTGAACGGTCCGCTGCTCGCACACGTGGGCCGGCGCCGCGGGTTCGACGTGCGCTACGAACGGTTCCGGCACCGTGCGGGCGGCGGCAACATCGTGACGATGACCGCGCAGGCCAGGGACTGATGGCCGTGCTGCGGACGTCGGTGGTGGGCTCCTACCCGGTCCCGGACTGGATGGAGCGGCTGAAGACCGAGTACTGCCGGGGCCGGATGAGCCGGGCCCAGCTGCTGGACGTGCACGAGACGGCGATCAAGGCCGCGCTGCGCGACCAGGAGTTGGCCGGCATCGACATCGTCTCCGACGGTGAGCTGCGCCGGGACAACGACCTGGACTACCTGCTCGCCCGGATCTCCGGCATGGAGATCCCGCGCACGACGAAGGACTTCTACTTCGACTACTACGACGTGCGGGTCGGTGCACCGCTGCCCGCGCCGTCCGCGTCGACCTCGCTCGGGCTGGCCGACGACTTCGTCTTCACCTCCGAGCGGACCGACCGCCCCGTGAAGTTCTCCTTCACCGGCCCGTTCTCGCTGGCCCGGCACGTCCGCAACGACGCCTACCCGGACCGGCGCGGGCTCGTGCTGGCGATCGCCCGCCAGCTCGGTGCCGAGGCACACACGCTGGTCGCGCGGGGTGCCACCCATCTGCAGATCGACGAGCCGTTCCTGGCCGGCTACCCGGACGAGGTGGGGCTGGCGGTGGAGGCGATCAACGTCGTCACCGCGGGCGTGTCCGCCGAGTGGGGCCTGCACGTCTGCTATGGCAACCGCTACGCCAGACCCTCCTGGGAGGGGCACTACGACTTCCTGTTCCCCGCGGTGCTGGAGGCCTCGGTCGACCACCTGGTGCTGGAGTTCGCCCGCAAGGGCCTCGACGACCTGCCGATCGTCGCCGAGCAGGGCTGGGACCGGGGCGTCGGCCTCGGCGTGATCGATGTGAAGAGCCGCCGGGTGGAGAGCCCCGAGCAGGTCGCCGGGCGCATCCGCCGGGCACTGGAGCTGTTCCCCGCCGAACGTCTGATGGTCAATCCCGACTGCGGGCTGCGGCACCTGCCCGGCCCGATCGCCAGGGCGAAGCTGCACGCGATGGTCGCCGGCGCCCGGCTGGTGCGCGAGGAGCTCGTCGGCCTCCCGGCGGCGCCCGCCGGCCTCCGTCCCGTTCCCGAGTCCGGCACCGATCACGGTCCGCCCGTCACGGCCGCGGCCGTGACCTCCGAGAAGCCCCGCCCGAGCACCGAGGAGACCTGAGACGATGACCTCGTCCGACGACCACGACTTCCTGTTCACCTCCGAGTCGGTGACCGAGGGTCATCCCGACAAGATGGCCGACGCGATCTCCGACGCCGTGCTGGACGCGATCCTCGCCGAGGACCCGAACGGCCGGGTGGCCTGCGAAACCCTGATCACCACCGGGATGGTGGTGCTGGCCGGCGAGATCACCACCATGGCCACCGTGGACTACACCGGCATCGTCCGGGACACGGTGAACCGGATCGGCTACGACCGTGGCGAGTTCGGCTTCGACGGGAACAGCTGTGCGGTGCTGGTCGCGCTGGACAAGCAGTCCCCGGACATCGCCCAGGGCGTCGACGAGGCGCACGAGCACCGCGGGCGGACCTCCGACGACGAGCTGGACCAGGCCGGCGCCGGTGACCAGGGGATGATGTTCGGCTACGCCTGCGACGAGACCCCGGAGCTCATGCCGACCCCGATCGCTCTGGCGCATCGCCTGTCCCGCAGGCTCTCCGAGGTTCGCAAGGACGGCACGCTGCCCTACCTGCGGCCGGACGGGAAGACCCAGGTCTCGGTGCGCTACCGGGGCGGTCGCCCGGTCGCGGTGGAGCGGGTGCTGGTATCCACCCAGCACGCCGAGGACGTCACCACCGAGCAGATCCGCACTGACATCTGGGAGCACGTGGTGGTCCCGGTGCTGCCCGCCGAGCTCTACGACGCCGCGACGCTGCGCGCCGCGATGCTGGTGAACCCGACCGGCCGGTTCGTGATCGGCGGTCCGGTCGGTGACGCGGGACTGACCGGACGCAAGATCATCGTGGACACCTACGGCGGCTTCGCCCGGCACGGCGGCGGGGCCTTCTCCGG
The DNA here is from genome assembly GCF_040645415.1 of Pseudonocardia sp. NPDC046786. NCBI lineage: Bacteria > Bacillati > Actinomycetota > Actinomycetes > Pseudonocardiales > Pseudonocardiaceae > Pseudonocardia > Pseudonocardia sp. NPDC046786. The sequence continues at coordinate 122,732 of NZ_JBEYYF010000020.1, forward strand.
CAAGGACCCGTCCAAGGTGGACCGGTCGGCGGCGTACGCGGCCCGCTACGTAGCGAAGAACCTGGTCGCGGCCGGCCTGGTGGGCCGGGCGGAGGTCCAGGTCGCCTACGCCATCGGGGTGGCCCGGCCGGTGTCGGTGCTCGTCGAGACCTTCGGCTCGGAGACGGTCGACCGGAAGCTGATCGAGAAGCTGGTGGTCGATCACTTCGACCTGCGTCCGGCGGCGTTCCGCGACTACCTCGACCTGCGCCGGCCGATCTATGCTGCGACCTCGGCGTACGGCCACTTCGGACGGACCGACGTGGACCTGCCGTGGGAGCGCACCGATCGCGCCGAGTCGCTGCGCGCCGCCGCCGCCGGCCGCGCCGCGGACGCCACCCCCGCGCTCGCCGGAGGTGTCCGATGAGCCACCCGAAGCTGCAGAACCGTGGCGGGCTCGACTTCGCGGTCGCCGACATCGACGGTCACGAGGCGGGCCGCAAGGACATCCGGCTGGCCGAGAACGAGATGCCGGGCCTGATGGACCTGCGCCGCGAGTACGCCGAGGCCAAGCCG
>NZ_JBEYYF010000021.1:0-123146 GCF_040645415.1 Pseudonocardia sp. NPDC046786
AACTCCTCGGGGTACCTACTTCGACGCCCCATCGCACGTCCTCCTCCTCGGCTACTGCCAAGTCTGGAGGCGTCCGGCCAGTAGGTGTCACTTCAAACCTCCGTGAGGACGTGCTGACCGCAGCGATCAACGAAGTGATCGGTCGACTATTCGCTTCGGAGAACCGGGACCAGACCGTGGCAGCCCTGATGGACTCCCAGGCGGACGGGCAGCGCTCGGGTGCCGGCGAGGCGTCGCAGCAGCGGCTCGCGGACGCGGAGGCTGCCCTGCGCCGCTATCAGTCGGCGATCGCGGCCGGTGTCGATCCGGACGCGATGGTGGAGGCGATCAACCAGGCGCAGGCCGATCGTGACCACGCCCGCGCCGAACTGGCACACGTGCCGAAGTCGCACACCGTGGGCGTGGCAGAGGTGCACGCAATGATCGACTCGCTGGGTGACGTCGGGTCTGCCATCGGCCGCGCGCATCCCGAGCGGCTCGCCCGGCTGTACCGCGACCTCGGACTGGAAGTCCGCTATCGGCACACCGACAACGGCGGGCAGGCCGCGGTCACGATGGTTGTGGCTAACGAGTGTGTCCGAGGGGGGACTTGAACCCCCACCCCCTAATACGGGGACTAGCACCTCAAGCTAGCGCGTCTGCCATTCCGCCACTCGGACCCCACGACCTCTCGATCGCGTGCCGGAGAAGCATAACCGAGCGCCTCGGAGGGGTTGAGGCCGGGTCGTCCGGACCGCCGGTGGTAGGAAGACGCCCATGACCGGCGACCCGAACGACACACTCACCAGCGAGGCGGCCAGCGCCGAGGCGGAGGTCGTCCAGCTCTGTTCGGAGCTGATCCGGATCGACACGACCAACACCGCCGATCCGGAGACTCTCGCCGGGGAGGCGGAGGCCGCCGACTACGTCGCGGCCAAGCTGACCGAGGTCGGCTACGAGGTCGAGATCGTCCAGTCCGGCATGCCGAAACGGATGAACGTGATCGCGCGGCTCGCCGGGGCCGACCGGTCCCGGGGTGCGCTGCTGATGCACGGCCATCTCGATGTCGTCCCGGCGGACGCGAGCGAGTGGTCGGTGCACCCGTTCTCCGGTGCGGTGCAGGACGGCTACGTGTGGGGCCGCGGTGCCGTCGACATGAAGGACATGGACGCGATGATGCTGGCGGTGGCCCGCCGCTTCAAGCGTGAGGGTGTCGTCCCGCCGCGGGACATCGTGTGGGCGTTCGTCGCCGACGAGGAGGCCGGCGGCAAGTGGGGCGCCCAGTGGCTGGTGGAGAACCGGCCCGACCTGTTCGAGGGCTGCACCGAGGCGGTCGGCGAGGTCGGCGGCTTCTCGCTGACCCTCGGCGAGGACCAGCGGGCCTACCTCATCGAGGCCGCCGAGAAGGGCATCGCCTGGATGCGGCTGCGGGCGAAGGGCAAGCCCGGCCACGGCTCCTTCCTGCACGACGACAACGCCGTCACGATCCTCGCCGAGGCCGTCGCGCGGCTCGGTAACCACACGTTCCCGCTGGTCGTGACGCCGACGGTACGGGCGTTCCTGGACCGGATGACCGAGCTCACCGGCGTCGAGTACCCGGAGGACGATCTGGAGGGCGCGCTGGCGAAGCTCGGCCCGATCTCCCGCATCATCGGCGCCACCGTCCGGGACACCGCGAACCCGACGATGCTCAACGCCGGGTACAAGGCGAACGTCATCCCGTCGACGGCGGAGGCGGTCGTCGACTGCCGGGTGCTTCCCGGCCGTGAGGAGGCGTTCCTCGCCGAGGTCGATGAGCTGCTCGGGCCCGACGTCGAGCGGGAGTGGGTCACCGACCTGCCCGCGGTGGAGACGCCGTTCGAGGGGCCGCTCACCGACGCCATGCTGGCCGCGTTGCGGACCGAGGACCCGACGGCGGAGATCGTGCCCTACATGCTGTCCGGCGGGACCGACGCGAAGGCGTTCTCGGCGCTCGGGATGCGGTGCTACGGATTCGCGCCGCTGCGGCTGCCGCCGGAGCTGGACTTCGCGTCGCTGTTTCACGGCATCGACGAGCGTGTCCCGGTCGATGCGCTGACGTTCGGGACCCGGGTGCTGGACCGCTTCCTGCGGACCGTGTGACGGCGCGGCCGGGCCCGCCGACCCGGGCGGGTCCGGCTGTCCTCGGTCGGTCCGGTCGGGCATGGTGACCGGTATGGATCTCTCGGGCAGGGTCGCCCTGGTCACCGGCGGCGCATCGGGTATCGGTGCGGCGGCCGTGGACCGGCTGATGGCGGCGGGTGCGCAGGTCGTGGTGGTGGATCTCGACGGGGACGGCGCGACGGCCGTGGCAGCCCGGTCGGGGGGTCACGCCGTGCAGGCCGACATGACCGATCCTGCGGCGATGCCCGCGGCGATCGCCGCGGCCGAGGAGCGGTTCGGCCGGCTCGACGTCGTGCTGCTCAACGCCGGGATCACCGGTAGTCAGTCGGGCTTCGAGAACCTTGACCTGCCCGCCTATCGGCGGATCGTCGGCGTCAACCTCGATCACGTCGTGTTCGGGCTGTCCGCTGCCGTCCCGGCGCTGCGCCGGGCCGGCGGCGGGAACGTGGTGGCGACCGCCTCGCTGGCCGGTCTCGTCCCGCTGCCGGGTGATGCGCTGTACGCGGCGACGAAGCACGCGGTCGTCGGATACGTCCGCTCGGCAGCAGGCCCCCTGGCGGCGGACGGGATCCGGGTGAACGCGGTCTGTCCCGGCTTCGCCGACACCCCGCTGATCGCCGACGTGCGTGAGCAGTTCGGGGACTTCCCGATGTTGACGGCCGACGACGTGGCCGCCGCCGTCGAACAGATCCTCGATCGGGGCGAGCCGGGGGAGTGCTGGTTCGTGCAGCCGGGCCGCGATCCAGCCCCGTACGGTTTCCGCGGGGTACCCAGCCCGCGTGGCGCCGGACGCCCACCGGAGGTCGGGCTGCACGGCGGCTGATCCCGGCCCCGGACCCGGCCCGGTGCAGTGCCGTGCAGTGCAGCGCGGTGTTGACCTCAACCGTGGTCGAGGTTGCACCGTGGTGCGCATGGCAGAGCTGAACCACACCATCGTCCATTCCCGAGACAAGCGAGCCGGTGCCGCGTACCTGGCCGGGGTCCTCGCGCTCGCGGAGCCCCGACCGTTCGGGCCGTTCCAGGTCGTCGAGACCGCCAACGGCGTGAGCCTCGACTATCTCGACGCCGCGCCGGGCGCGGAGATCACGTCACAGCACTACGCCTTCCTCCTCACGAACGCCGAGTTCGACGCCGCGTTCGCCCGGATCCGGGAAGGGGGCGACGCGTATTGGGCCGACCCGGGCCGGTCCCGGCCGGGTGAGATCAACACCGACGACGGCGGCCGGGGTGTCTACTTCGACGATCCGTCGGGGCATCTGCTGGAGATCCTCACCGTGCCCGACGGTGGCTGAGCTGCTGTGACGGTCGCCTGCGTCTGGCCGGCTGACCGCCGGGCCCGATGGCTGCGGGCCCGGGCCGCAGCACAGCGCGGCCTGGGGACCACTGAGCCGCGCCGCACCGCCCGGGACCTGGTCGGTGGACCGGTCCCGGCCGTGGGATGCCGGGCGACGTCAGAACGGTGACTCGGCGGTACCGGTGGCGAGCCGGTCGGCGAGGCCAGGGTCGCGCAACAGCGCGAGCAGCCGCGGGCCGCGCCGACCGGTGGCACCGCCGGCCCGGCCCGGACCGACCGGTGTCGGCTCGGCGACGTGCACGTGCCCGGAGGGGGTGGTCCATCGGGTGCTGCCGTCCGGGAGCAGCCGCACCTCCCATCCCGGACTGTGCTTGAGCCGGTGGTGGCTGCGGCACAGCGGATGCAGGTTGTCCGCGCTGGTCGGACCGGATTCGCGGTCCGGACCGTGCGGCACGACGTGGTCGAGATCGCAGCGGTGCGCGGGGACCCGGCACCCCGGGTGGGTGCACGCGGGGTGCCGCGCCCGGATGAGCTCGGCCAGCGCGGCATCGGGCCGGTATCGGGTGGTGTCGCGGTGCAGTACGCGGCCGCTGACCGGATCGGTGATCAGGCGGTACCAGACACTGCCGGTCGCGAAGGCAAGCGCGCGGGCATCCGCGGCCGGGATCGGGCCGTGGCCGGCGAGTTCGGCGGGAGCATCGTCGGCACCGAGCAGGGTGTCGAGCGACACCGTCACGTTGATCCGCACCGAGACGGAGGGATGTGGCGGCGGCGGCATGCCGGGCGGGGCGGGCGCGACGCCGGGTATGTCGGGTACGACGGCCGGAGCCGCCGGCCGAGCCGAGGGTGCGCCGGAACCGCTGTCGGCGGCGGGAGCAGGCGGGTCCGGTGGGGTGCCGGAGGAGCCGGGGCCTGCGGGAGCGGGGGCGGCGGGCGGCGGCGCCGGTGATGCGCCGGGGGCACCGGCGGTCGCCGCTGTGCCCTCGCTGACGTGCCCGGTGGGGTGCAGGACGATATCGGTGAGCGCGTCGGCGCGACGCTGGTCCATGGTGCGGGTGTCGGCGGCGGAGCGGCACGGGCGGCGCCGGGCGGTCTCGTCGAGGACGGCGTAGATGCCGGTGGCGGCCGCTGAGGGGAGGTACGCGCGCAGCACGGCCATGCTGTCGGTGCCCGGTTGCACGGTGACGCCACGGGCCCGGCCGGCGCGCTCCCGGCGGCGGGCGGGGACCTCCCGGTCGGGCAGCGAGACCAGGAAGCGGCGGATCGCGGCGCCCAGCTGCCCGGTCGTCTGGGTGGGGGCCTTCGGCAGGACGGTGTCCTGCAGCAGGGTGGCCTGCGCCGGATCGAGCCCCGCGGCGCCGTCGAGGATCTTCCGGGTCTTCGGGGCGGTGAGCAGCCCGGCGTGGGCGAGCGTCGCCGTCGGTTCCAGTACCGGATCCTGGTGCAGCAGCCGGGCCCGTTCCAGGCGGGCGAGCATCGTGGAACCGGTCAGGTGGAGTATCAGCTGGATCTCCGCGGTGGCCGAACGGGCCGCGTGCTCCGGGGAGTCGAACGCGTCGGGTGGGCTGGTCCCCGCACGGCGGGTGTCGGACACGGCGGCGCGTTCGGCGTCGGCGACATACCCGGCGATCTCGACCTCCTGCCGGGTCTGGAGCCAGGCGATCGTGCGCTCGAACGCGGCGATGCGTTCGAGGCGCTCGTGGCCGGACGTGCCGGGGACGGGTGGTCGTTCCAGGACGGCGACCAGCGCGGTGCCGGGTGCGTGCCCGGACCAGCGGGGTGGCTCCGGCCGGCGGGAGGCGCCCGGGGCGGCAGCGGCGCCGGCGGGCCCGGCGCGACCGGAGGGCCGGGAGCGCCCGGCCGATCGCGTGCCGCGACGGGCGCGGCGCCCTGAGGACCTGGTGCCGCGGCGACCGCGGGGCTCGGGTACCGAGATCGAACCCGTGGAATCGGTAGTGACGGAGGGGCTGTCGTCGAACATGTGGTCGAGTATGGTGGTGGGCACCGACACCGCCGGGGCCGATGTCGTCCCCTGTGGACAACTTCGGCCGGAACCACCCGGACGGAGCAGTGGAACCGCGGGGGGGGGGGGGGGTCAGCGTTGCGCCAGGATCCAGGCCATCAGGTAGGAGCGGGAGTTGCCGTCGTCGATCCGCTCGTCCGGCAGCGCCCGCGCCGCGGTGGCGGCGGCGTCCGGGTCGGACAGCGCGAGGTACATCAGGATCGAGTCGGCGTAGGGGACGTCGAAACCGGCCGGCGTCGCGGCGGCGACGTTCTGCCTGATCCGCTCCGGATCGCCGCGCAGGTACCCCGCGACCGGCGACATCGGGATCAGCTGGATCGCCAGGATCGCCGACGGCTCGGCGGAGAACCACGTCGCATGGTCCCGCTTGCCGCCCCAGTTGATGCCGATCACGCCGTGCGCGAACCCGGGGAACGGCGAGAGGTCCGGCTCCACCCAGTACCGCTTCGCCGACGCGGCCTCGCGGGACAGCAGTGCGACCGCCCGGTCGCGCTGCGCGGCGTTCCCGCGCAGCTCCGCCCACAGCGCCAGACCGTTGTACGCGGAGACCGACTCGGAGCTGGACTCCTGGTTGTTGCCGTCGCCGAACGGGCTGAACCCGGACGCCCAGGAGTGCCCGGCGAACGCGTCGAACGCCCGGTACTCGGGGAACAGGAGTGTCCGCTCCGGGCTGCCGACGTCGGCGGCCAGCAGGTCGATCACCGGGCCGATGCGGTCGACGAGCGCCGGATCGTCCCGGCCGACCAGCGCGGCGGCGTAGAGGAAGTAGCCGTAGTGGAACTGGTGGTCGTTGAACTCCTCGGAGCCGAACGAGGTCTCCAGTCCGACCATGCCGCGGACCACCGGGTCGTAGACGAAACAGTGCGTGCTCCGCCCGGCGCACCCGGCGGGATCGGCCCATCGTTCCAGCAGCGGGACGAGCTGGTCGCGCACCCGCTGGGCGGCCGGCTCCATGCCCAGGTCGGACGCCAGCCGCATCAGCGTCGCCGCCCGGACCAGCTGCTTCCCGCCGAAGTAGGTGTCGGTGGCGTCCGGCGTCAGCTCGGCGACGTCGCGTTCGACGAGGGTGGCGAGCTCGGCGCGAGCGGCGTCGTCGACGCCGGACAGGTCCAGCGCGTCGGACGGCACCAGAACCGGAACGGCGACGGTGAGCGCCGAGGTGCGGCACACCGGCATCGGCCCGTAGACGGTGGCGAACCGGCCGACCGGATCGCATCCGGCGGCCGCACCCGGCATCGGTCCCGCGATGGTGTCGCCGCCCTCGGTGCGGTAGGTCAGGGTGGAGCGGACCGTGTCGCCCGCGGCGTCCTCGGTCACCGTTCCGCCGGTCACCGGGACGCGCGCGGCGTCGGCGAACACCGCCGGGTCGCCGTCCGGTGGGACCGCGTAGAACGTCGCCGATCCGCCGGCCGGCAGGCTCAGCGCGGAGCCGGTCAGCTCGCCGTCGGTGACGACGCCGTAGCGACCGTCCCGGACCAGGACCCTCCCGTCGGCGTCCAGCGGCTGCGGCCCGACCGTGAGGTCCTGCGCGGTCGTCGCGGTGTAGTGGACGAACGGCGAGCCGCGGGTGATGACCAGCCGGCCGGTCTCGGCGCCGCCTGCGGCGAGCATCGCGACGGTGACGGTCAGGTCGTCGTAGGCGACCACGCGCAGGTCGCTGCTCCCGAGCGGGACGTCCAGCGCCGGGGTGTGCGAGCCGAAGATCGTCGAGCCGTCGGCGCGCACCTCCGGCAGCCCGAGGGACAGGCCGTCGACGCGAACCCCCACGGACAGCGGCAGCGGGAACACCGGCTCCGGCTGGTCGGGGAACACCAGCCCGGAGAACCAGCGGTTGGTCGGCGGGACCTGGCCGTCCGCGAGCCGCATCGCCGGCGGGACACCGACCGATCGCTGCGGGAGCCCGGCGACCGACGTAGCGATCGCCGGATCCCCGGCGGTGGTCCCGGCCAGATCGCCGGTACCGGGCAGCAGCTGCACGCCGGCCACACCGGCGACGATCGCGACCACGGCGACGGTGAGCAGCACGACCAGCCTCCGTGAGCGGCGGGGACGACCGGGTCGCGGGGCGGCCGGCGGCCGGCGGGGGACGGCGGCGCGGACCGGGACGGTCGGCGAGTCCGTTCCGGGCGCAGGCGGGCCGGCCGGCGGCCGCCGCGGGTGCGGGACGGGGCCGGACGCGGCCGGGGTGTCGGCGCTGCGCCGTCGCCGGCCACCGGACGGGGAGGGGACGTCGACCGACCAGGCGCCGGGATGGTCGGCGGAGTGCCGGCTCACGGCGCGAACCCGCCGAAGCCGGTGAGCTCGGTGATCCAGGTGGACGCCCGGGTCACGACGTTGTCGTTGCGCAGGTGCAGGGTCGCCTGGACGGGCGTCCCGACGGCGAAGAGCCCGTCGGCCGTCGAGTCCGCGAGCTCCGGGCTGTAGGCCTGCACGACGGTGCGGGCCTCGCCGTTCTCGGTGCTGACCTGCACCCGGCCGGCCTGCGCGGTGATCCGCCCGTTGTCCGGCAGGACGACGTCGACGGTCGCGTTCGGCGGCAGCCGGGCGTAGTCCGGTGCGGTGAGGATGAACTCGGCCTCGATGTAGAGCGACCCGGCCCGCTGCACCGTCGCCAGCTCCGAGTTGGCGGCCACGAACGCGCCGACCGCGTAGCCGACGGACTCCACCCGGCCCGGGTCGGTGGCGGTCACGACGAGGGTGCTGCCGTCCTTGATGTCGTAGGGCACCCGGGCCGGGTCGAGCAGACCCTGCTGCAGGTCGCGGGACAGGGTGGCGCTCTGCACCTCGAACATCGGCTGTCCGACGGCGACCTCGTCGCCGACCTGGACCAGCTGCGCGGTGACGGTGCCGGAGTAGTCGGTCCCGACCGGGTAGCTCTGCGCGTTGAGCGCGGCGGAGTGGCCGCGGACCACGCCGTTGCGGGCGTTCAGGGTCATCGTCAGGACCGCGACCAGCAGCAGCACCGTGGTGATGCCCAGCCCCAGCCGCAGTCTGCGCCCGGCGCTCACCGGCTGCTCCGGGCGTGCCGGGACGCGACCCGGGTGGGCAGCGGGTGCGGGCCGCTCGCGGTCTCCCGGGGCCGCGGGATCCGCGGGACTGCGGCGGCGGGGGTGGAGCGGGCGCCGGGGGGTGTCCCAGGGGCGCGCCGATGCGGTGCCGGGGCGGCAGCGTGCTGGCGCGGCACCGGGCCGTGGTCGTGCCCGTGCGGTGCCGGGTGGTGGCCGTGCCGGTGGGGGCCCGGGTCATGGTCCTGCCGGTGAGGTGCCGGGTCGTGCCGGTGCGGTGCGGCGCGACCCTCCGGGGACCGGGGTGCGGCGGGGGAGTGGGACGCCCCGTCGGCAGCGGTGGATGCGGCCGCGGCGGAGTGTGGGGCGCCGGTCGAGCGGGTGCCGTTGGACCGGGTGCCGTTGGAGCGTGGGGCACCCGTGGGTTGCGCGGCCCCGGTGGAGCGGGAGCCGCCGTCGGCGCCGGCCGGTGCGGCTCTGTCCTGCATGCCGGACGGGCCGGTGAGGGCGGGCGCGGCGATGGCGTCGGGGAGGGGGCCGGTCGCCGGGCCGGGCCGGGCCCGGCGGCGGGCCCGGTCCGGTACCGGACCGGTGCCGGCGCGGACCGGCTCGACCGGTCCGGACGGCGGCCCGGCCACCCGGTCCCGCCGCGGGTCACCGGCCGCCCCGGGCACAGACCCGGACACGGACCCGACCCCGGACACGGACCCGACCCCGGACACGGACCCGACCCCGGGGAGGGACCCGGCCCCGGGGACGGAGCCAGGACCCGGACCAGGATTCGGTGCGACCGCGGCCCCGGCCAGGGCCGGCCGGGGAAGGGCGTGCGGTCCGGTCGTCGGGTGCGGGCCGGTGCGGCGGCCGGATCCTGCGGCCGTCCCGCGGCCGCCCGCCGAGCGCGTCGATGGCGGGGATCCGGGCGACACCCGTCCGGCGGGCACCGGGACCACCGCGGAGCGGACCCGCGGCGCGGGCAGCACCGGCGTCCGCACCTTCCGGTCGTGCTCTCCGGCCGGTGCCCGGCCGAGCCTTCGCAGCCGCTCCAGCTCCCGGGCCTCGGCGCGGATCTGCCGGGACTCGCGGACCGCGGTCGCCACGAACGCCCCGATCACGGCGGTGTTGAGCAGGTTCCAGAACAGTGCCAGGTCGAACGTCCGCATCTGCTGTGCCTGCCACAGCCCGACCACCGACGTCGCCGCCAGGAACACGAACGCCAGCACCTGCGGGCCGATGAACGCGAACGGCGAGTTCCGCACCCCCTTGCGCCCGGTCACGCTCCACGCCTGGTCCCGGCGCAGCAGCGCGTTCACGAACGCCTTGACGTAGATCGGGAACGACGCCGACGCGAGCAGCAGCGTCTCCCAGCGGAACGAGCCGATCGTGAACAGCGCGACCGCGACCTGCATGAAGTAGAAGCCGGCGTAGTACAGCACCCAGGTGAACACCGGGACGTCCGGCGAGATCGGGGTGATCCCGAAGTAGATCTGCATCGGCGGCACCAGCAGCAGCAGCCCGGGCGCGATGCCGACCAGGTAGAACGTCGCCGTCCCCAGGTACTGCAACCGCTGGTCCAGGGTGAGGTTGCGGCCGCGGCCCATCGGGTTCGCCCGCAGCAGGATCTCGAACCCGCCGGTGGCCCACCGCAGCTGCTGCTTGGTGTAGCTCTCGATGGTCTCCGGGGTGTGCCCGACGGCGAGCTCGAGGCCGATGTAGACCGACCGCCAGCCGCGCTCGTGCAGCTTCATCGACGTCCACACGTCCTCGGACTTCGACTCCTGCCAGATCCCGCCGATCTCGTCGACCGCGGCCCGCCGGAACACCACGTTGGTGCCGACGCAGAACGCCGCGTTGAACCGGTTCTTGCCGGGCTGGGTGAACTTGTAGAAGACCGTCTGCATGTAGCCGGCACCGCGCGAGATCAGCCCGCCCAGGTTGCCGTATGTCTGCGGTGTCTGGACGAACGCGACGTCCCCGTCGGCGAAGAAGGGGACCGTCTCGTGGAGGAAGTCCCGGCGGGCGACGAAGTCGGCGTCGAGGATGACGAACAGCTCGCCGTCGGTCACCGACAGCGCGTGGTTGATGTTGCCGGCCTTCGCGTGCGCGTTGCCCTCCCGCGCGATGTACTCCGCGCCCAGCTCGGCGGCCAGCTCGCGGACGGCCTCGGACTTGCCGTCGTCGAGCACGTACACGGTGTGCTCGCCGTCCATCGCGACCGCCGCGGCGACGGTGCGCCGGATGTCGGCGAGCGACTCGCCGTAGGTGGTGACGAAGACGTCGACCCGGACCGGCACACCGTTGAGGTGCAGCGGGTCGGTACGCCTGCCGATCCCGATCGCCCGGGTGGACTCGCCGTCGGCACCGTCGCCGCCGCCGTAGAGCCTGCGCTGCGCCTCGTTGAAGGTGAAGTCCCGCGGGTCGTAGCCGCTGGACAGGATCGTCCACAGGGACAGCAGCGCCTGCAGCACGATGATCGACTCGGCCAGCAGCACCAGGGTGTAGGCGGGCCAGTCGCCCCGGTTGGAGAAGTCGAACAGGAACACCGTGTACGCGAGCACGCCCAGGGCCGCGACCAGCACGATCGCCATCAGCGACGGCGAGGCGGCCACGTCCTGGCTGCGGGTGCGGCGGTGATCCCCGGCCGGTGCGGGGCCGGGGTGCGGGGCCGGGCCGGAGGGTGCGGTGGGCCGCGAACGGCGGACGGGCATGAGGACGTACTCCGGGGGTGGGTCGCGAGCAGTCCCTGGACGTCCTCGGCCTGGGCACCGGGCGAAACGGATCGGGCAGCACCGGTGCCGGAGTCGGGGAGCGGCAGGTGGCGCGGACCTCATCCTTTCGGGTGACGCCACCGCGGCACAAGGTCGCGAGGTTCACGCTGCGTGCTGTTAACGCGGAGCGTGATCACCTCGATGGGCGGGTGTTACCCGCGGGAACGTCTCAGATCGTCGGCTCGGGGAGCAGCCCGATGTCACGGTGGGTCAGTCGGCGCCGGAGCACGACCTTCCGGACGCCGCCGGGATAGAGCCGCAGCCGGGACAGCTCCCAGCCGGAGAACTCGGCCTGGATGGCGAGCCGGACCGATGCGGTGAGCCGGGTGACGTCGCCGTCGATCCGTACCGGGCGGTACTCGTAGCGGTCGTCGATCCAGCTCTCGCCGTCGCGGGTGCCGGTCGGCCGGCCCCCGCCCCGGCGATTCCCGTCGACGTCCTCCGGCCCGCTCTCCGCCATCCGTGCCTCCCGGAACCCGCTGCCCCGCCGTGTGCCGCCCCGGTACCCACCGGGTGCCCCCACCATAGGCGCGCCCGGCGCCGCGGATCCACCGCCGGAGCGCTACCGGACGGGGTCGCTCACGTCGTCCAGCGCGGTCCGGATCTCGGCGGGCAACGTCACGTCCTCGGCGGCCAGCGACGCCCGCAGCTGCGCCGCGTCCCGCGCCCCGACGACAGCGGTCGCCACCCCCGGCCGGTCCCGCACCCAGGTCAGGGCGACCACCAGCGGCGACGTGCCGAGCCCGTCCGCCGCGGTCAGCACCGACTGCACGATCCGGGCCGAGTGCTCGGTGCGCCGGGCCTCGACGTAGGACGCCAGCAGCGCGCTCGCGGCGCGCGAGTCGGCCGGGGTGCCGTCGGTGTACTTCCCGGTGAGCACGCCGCGCCCGAGCGGGGCCCAGGCCAGGATCCCGAGCCCGTGGTAGCGCGCCGCCGGCAGCAGCTCGGCCTCCGGCTCGCGGGCCAGCAGCGAGTACTCGACCTGCGTCGACACCGGCCTGGCCACCGCCGGGTCCGGCCCGGCGCCCGCACCGGCCGCGACCGTCGCGAGCTGCCAGCCCTGCGGCGCGACCAGCCCGGCGTAGCGCACCCGTCCCGAGTACACGGCGACCTGCACCGCGGACAGCATCTCGTCCACCGGCACCCGCGGGTCCCAGCCCGGGAACTGCCACAGGTCCAGGTGGTCGACGCCGAGCCGGCGCAGGGTGCCGTCCAGCGAGCGCAGCAGCGCCGCCCGGGACGCCCGCGCCGGGCCGCCGCCCCGGCCTGGCGCGTCGATCGCGGTGCCCCGCCCGGCGAGCACCACGTCGTCGCGGGCGACCGTGCCGCGCAGCAGCCCGCCGAGCACCTGCTGGGCGGCGCCGCCGCCGTAGTCGTCGGCCGTCTCGACGAACGTCCCACCGGCGTCCACGAACGCCCGCAGCTGCGCGCCGGCCTCGTCCGGTGAGGTGTCCTCGCCCCAGGTCATCGTGCCCAGGCCGATCCGGGACACCTCCAGACCGCTGGAGCCGACGGGTCTGCGCTGCACGGGGCACGAGCCTAGGCCCGAAGGGCCCCGACACCGTCGAGGGCGCGCGCTGTGACGCCCGTCTCCGCGAGTACGGTGACCGCCCGTGACCGATCAGGTTCCGCATCCGGCAGACCCGCCCGTCGGGGGTCGCCCGTGAGCTGGCTCGAGGTGATCGTCCTCGGCCTCGTCCAGGGTCTGACCGAGTTCCTGCCGGTCTCCTCCTCCGGGCACATGCGGATCGCCTCCGAGGTGTTCTTCGGGCGCGATCCGGGGGCCGCCTTCACCGCCGTCTCGCAGATCGGGACGGAGGTGGCGGTGATCGTCTACTTCGCCAAGGACATCTGGCACCTGTTCACCACCTGGCTGCGCGGCTTCCGCGACGCCGAGGTCCGCCGGACCGACGACTACCGGCTGGCCTGGCTGGTCATCATCGGGTCGATCCCGATCGCCGTGCTCGGGGTGCTGTTCAAGACCCAGATCGAGACGGTCGCCCGCAGCCTGTGGCTGGTCGCGGTGATGCTGATCGTGTTCGGCGTGCTGCTCGGGCTCGCCGAGCGCTACGGCAGGCAGACCAAGCCGATCGAGCGGATCACCGTGCGCGACGGCATCGTGCTCGGCTTCGCCCAGGCGATGGCGCTGGTCCCGGGCGTCTCCCGGTCCGGCGGCACGATCACCGCCGGGCTGGCGCTCGGGCTGACCCGTCCGGCGATCGTGCGGTACTCGTTCCTGCTGGCGATCCCGTCGGTGTTCGGCGCCGGGCTGTTCACCCTGCCCGACGTGTTCGCCGGAGACGGGCCGTCCGGCGTGCAGATGCTGGTCGCCGTGCTGATCGCGTTCGTCGTCGGCTACGCGGTGATCGCCTGGCTGCTGCGGTTCGTGCAGAACAACACCGTCTACGTGTTCGTCGCCTACCGGATCGCGCTGGGCGTCGCGCTGCTGGCGGCGCTGTCGGTCGGCGCGATCTCCGCCACCTGACGGCGACCCGGCCCGCGTAGCCTCGGGCGGCGTGACGACCTTGATCCTGCTGCGGCACGGGCGCTCGACGGCGAACACGGCCGGTGTCCTGGCCGGCCGCACCCCCGGCGTGGAGCTCGACGAACGCGGCCGGGAGCAGGCCGACGCCGTCGTCGACCGGCTCGCGGCCCTGCCGATCGCCTCGATCGTCACCTCCCCGATGACCCGCTGCCGGCAGACCGTCGCGCCGCTGGCAGCCACCCGCGGCCTGGAACCGGTCGTCGAGGACGACCTGGCCGAGGTCGACTACGGCTCGTGGACCGGGCGGCCGATCTCCGAGCTGGTGTCCGAGGACCTGTGGAAGGTCGTGCAGGCGCATCCCTCGGCGGCCGAGTTCCCGGACGGCGAGTCGCTCGCCGGGATGCAGGCCCGGTCGGTCGCCGCGGTCCGCCGGCACGTCGCCCGGGTCCGGGCCGAGCACGGCGAGCACTCCATCCTGCTCGCCTGCAGCCACGGCGACGTGATCAAGTCGGTGCTGGCCGACGCGCTCGGCTGCCATCTCGACACCTTCCAGCGGATCGTGGTCGACACCTGCTCGGTGAGCGTCGTCACCTACACCTCGCTGCGGCCGTTCGTGGCCCGGATGAACGAGCAGTCCGGGGACGTCGCCAACCTGGTCCCGAAGCCGCCCGAGGAGGGCGCCGGCCAGGACGACCGGGCCGCGTCGGACGCCGTCGTCGGGGGCTCGACGAACGCCTGAGATCACCCCCGGTGCGCATCGGCGCAGGTCGCGGCGATCGCGCGGGGTGGCGGGGATGCCTACCGCCCCGCCGTCGCCTACCCTGGGAAGGGTCATGGCACGCGTCATCCACGTCTTCCGCCGACCCGACCGCTTCGTGGCCGGGACCGTTGGCGAGCCCGGCGATCGCGCCTTCTACCTGCAGGCGATCGAGAGCTCCCGGACGATCAGCGTGCTGCTGGAGAAACAGCAGGTCACGGTGCTGGCCGAGCGGATCACCGCGCTGCTCGGCGAGGTGGCGAAGCGGTTCGGCGAGGAGAACCTGCAGGAGGGCACCGACGCCGGCTCGCCGCGGTCGGACACCGACCCGCTCGCCGTGCCGCTGGAGGAGGAGTTCCGGGTCGGCACCATGGGCCTGGGCTGGGACGCCGACTCCAGCTCGATCGTCGTCGAGCTGCTCGCGGTGACCGAGGAGGAGATCGACGAGTCGGTGGTGCTCGACGACACCGAGGAAGGCCCGGACGCGCTGCGGGTGTTCCTCTCGCCGAACGAGGCGAAGGCGTTCGCCGATCGCGCGGAGAAGGTCGTCTCGGCCGGCCGCGCGCCGTGCCCGCTGTGCGCCGAGCCGCTCGATCCCGAGGGCCACGTCTGCGTCCGGCTCAACGGCTACCACGACCGCAATCCCGTGGCCGAGACCGAGACCGAGACCGAGACCGAGTGAGCGGCCAGGCCCCCGACCTGCGCGACCCGGCCGTCCTCGAGGTCCTGGCCCGCGGCCGCATCGAGATCACCGGCCGGATGGTGGACGCCTCCAACGCCACCCTGTTCGGCACCGCCACCCTCGACGGGATCGAGCTGCGCTGCGTCTACAAGCCGGTCCGCGGCGAGCGCCCGCTGTGGGACTTCCCGGACGGCACCCTGGCCGGCCGCGAGGTCGGCGCCTACCTGGTCGCCGAGGAGTCCGGCCTGCGGGTCGTCCCGCCGACCGTGCTGCGCCAGGAGGCGCCGTTCGGGCCGGGGATGGTGCAGGCGTGGGTCTCCTCCGGTGACGAGAGCGCGCTCACCGGCGGCGGCGACGAGCCGGACGACGGGTTCGGCGCCGAGATCGACGAGGAGACCATCCAGCTCGCCGCCGAGTCGCTGGTCGAGCTGTGCGAGCCGGACTGCGTCCCGGACGGCTGGCTGCCGGTGCTGCGGGCCCGCGACGGCGCCGGGGACCCGGTCGTCCTGGTGCACGCCGACCATTCGCAGCTGCGGTCGATGGCGCTGTTCGACGTCGTCGTCAACAATGCCGACCGCAAGGGCGGGCACGTCATCCTCGGCGGGGACGGCGGCGTCTACGGCGTCGACCACGGCCTGACCCTGCACAGCGAGCCGAAGCTGCGGACGGTGCTGTGGGGCTGGATCGGCGACGAGCTCGGCGAGGAGCACACCGCCGCACTCAAGGAGCTGCGCGCCAAGCTGGCCGGCGACTTCGCCGACACCCTCGGCGAGCACGTGACCCGGCGCGAGATCGCCGCGCTGCGCTCCCGGATTGACCACCTGCTCGCCGAGCCGCGGTTCCCGGGGCCGGACGGGTTCGGGCCGGCGATCCCCTGGCCGGCCTTCTGACGTCCGGCCCCGGGCGGCTCACCGGGTGAGGTGCAGCTGCCCGAGCCGTTGCGTCGCCCGGGTCATCGCCACGTAGAGATCGGCCGGTTCGCGCTCCCGGATCCGGTCCGGGTCGACGATCAGGACCGCGTCGAACTCCAGACCCTTCGACGACGACGGCGTGTGCACGGCCACCCCGGCGGCGGCGGGCAGCGGGTCGGTGCCCTCCGGAACGATCACCGCGAGCGTCCCGCCGTCGAGCCGCGCCCGCTCGGCGGCCACCACGCCCGCCAGGTCCGCGGCCGGCACGGTCCGCTCCCACGGCTGCTCACCGGTCTCGCGGACCGACTCCGGCGGGCGGTGCCCCGGCGCGTACGTCGCCAGCACGGCCGCCGCCGGCGCCATGATCTCGGCCGGGGTCCGGTAGTTGACCGTGAGCGTCCGGTGCGTCCAGCGCTCCGCCAGGTGCGGGCCGAGCACCTCGGCCCAGCTCCGCGCGCCGGCCGGGGCGCTGCGCTGGGCGAGATCGCCGACCGCGGTGATCGACCGGGACGGGCAGCGGCGCAGCAGCACGTGCCAGTCCATCGCGGACAGCTCCTGCGCCTCGTCGACGACGAGATGACCGTAGCGCCAAACGCGGTCGCCCGCGGCCCGCTCGGCGACCGTCAGCGGGACCCCCGGCACGTGCCGCGCGGCGAGCTGTTCGGCGGTGACGAAGTCGGTGGCCCGCAGCTCGTCGGCGTCCTCGCCGGCCAGGTCCCGGTCGGCCGAGGTGAGCACGGTCAGCACGCCCTCGGCGTAGTGTGCGTCGGCCCCGGCGGTGCTGTTCCCCGCGGCCGCGGCGTTCTCGGGGAGCGGGCCCAGCAGCTCGTCCAGCTCGTCGAGCAGCGGGGCGTCGGCGACCGTCCAGGGCGCTCCCGGGGCGCGGTGCAGCACGGCGAGATCGGCGCCCTCGCCCGCTGCGGCGAGCCGGTCGGCTGAGCCGAAGAGGTCGGTGAGCGCGCGCTGCGGGGTCAGCAGCGGCCAGAGGTCCTCGACGGCCTCGTGGAACTCCGGCGCCGAGCGCAGCTCCGAGCGCAGCTCGTGGCGCAGGTCGGCGGACACCTCGGCGGCGCCGGCCGGCTCGATCTCGGGCAGGTCCAATCCGGCGAGCAGCTCGGCCAGCTCCGGCGGGTCGGCCAGCCGGGTGTCCAGCCGTTCCAGCCCCTGGTCGACGAGCAGCCTGCCGAGGGTGTCCCGGAACGTCGCCCGGGCGGCGTTGTGCGGCAGACCGGTCGCCCGGGCCCGGCGGCGGGCCTCCGCCGCGGTCGCCCGGTCCAGCCGCAGCGTCACGTCCTCCAGCTCGATCGCGACGGTCGCGGCGGGCAGCCCCTGCCGGTCCGCGACGGCGCGGCGGAGCACGTCGACCATCGACAGGTCGCCCTTGCGGCGGGCGGCCTCCGGCGGGTCGGTCGCGCTCGCCACGATCCCGTGCGCGAGCCGCCCCGGCGTGGTGAACACGACTGCGGACTCGCCGAGCGCGGGCAGCACCCCGCCGACGTAGCGGACGAACCCGGCGCTGGGCCCGACGACGAGCACGCCGCTGCGGGCGAGCCGGTCCCGGTGGGCGTAGAGCAGGTAGGCCACCCGGTGCAGGGCGACCGCGGTCTTGCCGGTGCCCGGCCCGCCCTCGATCACCACCGTGCCGGCCAGCGGCAGTCGGATGATGTCGTCCTGCTCGGCCTGGATGGTGGTGACGATATCGCGCATCGTCGATCCGCGCGGTGCCTTCAGCGCGGCCAGCAGGGCTGGATCGGACGCGGCCTCGGTGCGGTGGGCGAGCGCGCCGTCCAGCACGTCGTCGTGGAAGGTGTCGACCCGCTCGTCGGGGGCGGTGCCGGCCAGCCGGAAGTGCCTGCGCCGGGTCACGCCGAGCGGGGTGACCGGGGTGGCGCAGTAGAAGGGCCGGGCGGCCGGCGCCCGCCAGTCGATCAGCGCGCTCTCGCCGTCGGCCGGGTCGGTGAGCCCGATCCGGCCGACGTAGGTCGGGCCGCTGTCGGTGTGGTCGAGCCGGCCGAAGCACAGCCCGTACCGGGCGGCCCGCAGCGCACCGGCCCGCTCCGACCAACGGAACTCCGAGACGTCGCGCTCCCAGCGGGCGCTGAGCTCCTCGCCGGCGGGGGTGGACCGGGCGGTCGCGGCGCGGGTGTCGACCGCGGTGAGCTCGGCGGTGAGCAGCCCGTGCAGCCACCGCAGCCGGGTGGTCTCGGCGGCGAGCTCCTCGGCGAACCGGGGGCTGGTACCGGGCTTGCCGACCGTGCTATAGTTTGAATGTATTGCTGTGGCTTTGCTATCTGAAGGCACCCCACAGAGTAGCGCATTCCGCCGCGCTCGCGCGCCGTTTCCGCTCTCCCGTTCCGTTCTCCGCTGTTCGCCCGCGCGGCGCCGCCCGGTCCGGGCGCCGGGTTAGTGTCGCGGCCATGGCCTCACCCGACCCGGCCCTCCCCGAGCCGCAGCGGATCACCGTCCCCGGCGCGACCCCGCCGGGAACCACCCTCTCCGTCCTGGACAGCGGCGGATCCGGCCCGCCCGTCGTCCTGCTGCACGGCTGGCCGGACCGGGCGACGCTCTGGGCGCACCAGATCGCGGCGCTGGCCGCCGCCGGGCACCGGGTGATCGCCCCCGACCTGCGCGGCTTCGGCGACTCCGACCGGCCCGAGGGCGTCGAGAACTACCGGATCGGGGCGCTCGCCGCCGACGTGCTCGGCGTCGCGGACGCGCTCGGCGTCGGTGACTTCGCGCTCGCCGGGCACGACTGGGGTTCTTCGCTCGGCTGGGCGATCACGCTGCGCTCGCCGCGGGTCACCCGCTACGCCGCGTTCTCGGTCGGTCATCCGGCCGCGTTCGTCTCCGACGGGCTCATCCAGAAGGCCAAGTCCTGGTACATGCTGTGGTTCCAGTTCCCCGGCGTCGCCGAGGAGGTGTTGCCCGCCGACGACTGGGCGTTCCTGCGGACCTGGGCGCACGTGTCGTTCGACGACGGGCATCCGCTGCCCGGACAGCAGATCGCCGACCTGTCCCGGCCGGGCGCGCTCACCGCGTCGCTGAACTGGTACCGGGCCAACATCGACCCGGCGACGTTCGTGCCGACCGGCCCGCTGCAGATGCCGCCGGTCCGGGTCCCGGTGCTCGGGGTGTGGAGCGACCGCGACATGGCGCTGACCGAGAGCCAGATGCGGCGCTCCGCCGAGTTCGCCGAGGACTTCCGGTACGAGCGCGTCGCCGGCGCGGGCCACTGGATCCCGGCCGAGGCGCCGGAACGGACCAGCGAGCTGCTGCTCGACTTCCTGCGCTGAGCCCGCCCGCACCGGGGTGACCGAGCGGACACCGGACGGTCCGCGCACGCCGTGGGCGCGAGGGGCCAGGATGGGGCAGGACGAACGCGCGGCGCCGGCCGCGCCCGGCGAGACGGAGGAGCACGATGGCGGAGAAGAGCCGGATCGGGGTCACCGGGCTGGCGGTGATGGGGGCGAACCTGGCCCGCAACATGGCCCGCCGCGGCTTCACCGTGGCGGTGCACAACCGCACCACCGCGAAGACCACCCAGTTCATCGAGGACTACGGCCACGAGGGCGCCTTCACCGGCTCGGAGTCGCTGCAGGACTTCGTCGACGCGCTCCAGACGCCGCGCACCGTCGTCGTCATGGTGAAGGCCGGCAAGCCGGTCGACGCCGTCATCGACGAGCTGGCGCCGCTGCTCGACGAGGGCGACATCATCGTCGACGCCGGGAACTCGCACTTCCCGGACACCGACCGGCGCACCGCGCACTGCGCGGAGCTGGGCCTGCGGTTCATGGGCATCGGCGTGTCCGGCGGCGAGGAGGGCGCGCTCAACGGGCCGAGCATCATGCCCGGCGGGGACCCGGCCGCCTACGCCGAGATCGCCGACGTACTGACCGCGATCGCCGCGAACGTCGACGGCACCCCCTGTTGCACGCACGTCGGGCCGGGTGGCGCCGGGCACTACGTGAAGATGGTGCACAACGGCATCGAGTACGCCGACATCCAGCTCATCGCGGAGGCGTACGACCTGCTGACGCACGTCGGCGGGCTGTCCGCGCCGGACATCGGGACGATCTTCGAGCAGTGGAACACCGGCGACCTCGAGTCGTTCCTGATCGAGATCACCGGCATCGTGCTGGCCAAGACCGACGAGCGGACCGGCGGGCCGCTGGTCGACGTGATCACCGACCAGGCCGAGCAGAAGGGCACCGGCCGCTGGACCGCGATCGACGCGCTCGATCTCGGCGTCCCGCTGACCGGCATCACCGAGGCGGTGTTCGCCCGGACGCTGTCCGCGCTGCGCGACGAGCGCCGGGCAGCGTCGACGACGCTGGCCGGGCCCGCGCCGAAGCCGGCCACCGACGTCGACCGGCTGGTCGACGACGTCCGGCAGGCGCTCTACGCGTCCAAGGTGGTCGCCTACGCGCAGGGGTTCGCCCAGATGCGGGCCGCCTCGCAGGCCAACGGCTGGGACCTCGATCTCGGCGCGATGGCCCGGATCTGGCGCGGCGGCTGCATCATCCGCGCCCAGTTCCTGAACCGGATCACCGAGGCCTACGAGTCGCACCCCGATCTGGACAACCTGCTGATGGTCCCGTACTTCACCGAGGCCGTCGGGAACGCGCAGGACGCGTGGCGGCGGGTGGTGGTGACGGCGACCGAGCACGGCGTCGCGATCCCGGCGTTCTCGTCGAGCCTGAGCTACTACGACGGCTACCGCCGCGAGCGCGGCCCGGCCAACCTGATCCAGGGGCTGCGCGACTACTTCGGCGCGCACACCTACCACCGGACCGACGCCGACGGCGCCTTCCACACCCGGTGGAGCCAGGACGGCGCGGAGGTCCGCACCGACTGACCCCGTCGGTCGGTAGGCTCGTGGCATGGCGCAACCGTTCGTGCCACGGGCCGCCCGGCGGACCGAGCGGTTGTTCCGGATCGCGATGCTGGTCAAGGGCGTCGACGGGGCGGCCGAGCTGCTCGCCGCGATCGCCCTGCTGCTGGTCTCCGGGGACCGGCTGCACCAGGTGGTCGCGCAGGTGCTGGCCCGGGACCTGCTGGGCCCGCCGGACGCGCCGCTCGCCCGGCACCTCACGACGGCCGTCGACGACGTCGCGGGCGGCGGCCGGACGTTCGTGATCGTCTACCTGGCGCTGCACGGCGTGATCAAGCTGGCGCTGGTGTGGGCGTTGCTGCGCCGGTGGCTGCCGGCGTACCCGCCGGCCGTCGTCGTGCTGGGGCTGTTCGTGGTCTATGAGCTCGTGCACGCCTGGCACACCGGTTCGGTGCTGCTGCCGGTGCTCGCGCTGCTGGACATCGCGATCATCGTGCTGGTGGTGCGGGAGTACCGGCTGCTGCGCCGGGAACGCGCGATGTGACGGTGCGGGGTGGGGCGGGGCAGCTGCGCCAGGGGACCGGACCGCGCCAGGCCGGACCGCGCCAGGGCGGGCCGCGCCCGGGTGTCCGGGGCCTGAGCGGGGGTGGCCGCGCCGCGGTCAGGCCGCGAGCGGGAGGTCGCGCAGCACCGCGCGGGCCGCGGCGCGCCCGGCCCGGTCCGCGCCGATCGTGCTGGCCGACGGTCCGTAGCCGACCAGGTGCAGCCGCGGGTCGGCGACCACCCCGGTGTCCAGCGGCTCACCCATCACGATCCCGCCGCCGGGCCCGCGCAGCCGCAGCGGCGCGAGATGCCCCAGCGCCGGACGCCAGCCGGTCGCCCACAGCACGACGTCGGCGGGCTCGGTGCTGCCGTCCGCCCAGCGCACCCCGTCCGGGGTGAGCGCGGCGAACATCGGCCGCCGTCGCAGCACCCCGCTCGTGATGCCCGCGCGCACCTCGGGGGTGAGCCCGAGCCCGGTCACCCCGACGACGCTGCTCGGCGGCAGACCGGCCCGGACCCGTTCCTCGACCAGGGCCACCGCGGCGCGGCCGCGCTCGGCGTCGAACGGGCCGTCGTTCCACACCGGTTCGCGCCGGGTCACCCAGGTCGTCGCCGCGGCCTGCGGGGCGATCTCCAGCAGCAGCTGCACCGCGGTGATCCCGCCGCCGACGACGACCACCCGCAGCCCGGCCATCGCCGCCGGGCCCGGGTAGTCGCGGGCGTGCAGGCTGCGCCCGCGGAACGACGCCGCACCTGGGTAGGCCGGGACGAACGGCCGGGTCCAGGTGCCGGTCGCGTTGATCACCCGATCGGCGATCCAGGTGCCGCGGTCGGTCTCGACGGCCAGCGGGCCGGACCGGGCGGCCGGGGCGGGGCCGCCGTCCGGCAGGCCGTCCTGCACCGCGTCCCGCACCGCGTGCACCTGTACCGGCCGGACCACCTGCAGGCCGGCGGTCCGTTCGATCTCGGCGAAGTACTCCGGCACCGCCTCCCGGGCCGGCCGGTCCGGATCGGCCCCCGGCTCGTCGAACCCGGATCGGACGCCCGCGAGGTCGTGGATGCCGTTGACGGTGAGCATCACCAGGGTCGGCCAGCGGTGCCGCCAGGCGCCACCCGGGCCGTCCTCGCCGTCGAGCACCACCATGTCCCGGCCGGGCACGAGCCCGCCGCGGCGCAGCCCGGCCGCCGCGGACAGGCCCGCCTGCCCCGCGCCGATCACCACCACCGCTACCCGTCCCACCTCCAGGGCAACGCCGCCACCACCCGCGCTCATCCCGGGTGATCGACAGCGGTGATCAGCCGGGGACGTCGGCGTTGCGGCCGCAGACCACCAGCGCCAGGCGGGCGCCGGGGTGCCGTTCCAGGACCGTCCGCGCCGCGGGGACCAGGCAACCGGCGGCCGGCTCGGCCCAGATCCCGGCGTGCTCGGCGAACGCGACCGAGCCGGCGTGGGCGTCGGCGTCGGTGACCACCAGCACCTCCTCGACCAGCTCGCGGACGTGGTCGTAGGTCAGCTGCGACACCGACGGCGCGGACAGCGTGGTCACCGCCGAGGTGATCGTGACCGGGACCGGGCCACCGGCGGCCAGCGCCGCGGACATCGCCTCGGCACCCAGGGTCTCCACCCCCCACACCCGGGCCCCCGGGAGCAGCGCCGTGATCGCCACCGCGATCCCGGACAGCAGCGCCCCGCCGCCCACCGAGACCAGCACGTCGGTGGGCGGCTCGCCGAGGGCGATCGCGTCGCGGGCCAGCTCCAGCCCGACGGTGCCCTGCGCAGCGAGGGTGACCGGATCGTCGAACGGGTGCAGCAGCGTCATCCCGTCCGCCTGCAGCTGGGTGGCCAGCGCGAACGCCGCCGGGATGTCCGGGGTGAGCCGAACGTCCGCACCGGCCGTGCGGGCCGCGGCCACCGAGCGGGCGGGCGCGTTCTGCGGCATGACGACGACGGCGGCCACCCCGGCCGCGCCCACCACGTCGGCGACGGCCAGGCCGTGGTTCCCGCCGGACACCGCGACCAGCCCGGCGGCGCGCTCGTCGGCGGAAAGCGTGGCGAGCTTCGCGAGCACCCCGCGCGGCTTGAAGGACCCGGTGCGCTGCAACTGTTCCAGCTTCAGCAGGACCGGGGCGCCGAGCAGCGCGGAGAGCCCGGGGGAGGGGACCGTCGGGGTGCGCAGCACGTCCCCGGCGATCCGGTCCGCCGCGGTCTCGATGTCGTCGAGGGTCACCAGATCGGCCATGGCCGCGACGGTAGTGACCGGGCCCGGCGCTGCGGGCGTCAGCCCATCGTCTTCCGGCCGTCGATGGTCTCCCGGATGATGTCGGCGTGCCCGCTGTGCTGGGCGGTCTCGCCGACGATGTGGGCGAACACCTGGCGGGCGCTCCAGTGCATCTCCTCCGGGAACCACGGCGCCGGCGGCAACGGGTGCGAGAGGTCCAGGTCGACGGTGGCCACGAGCTCGTCGGTGCGGGCGGCGGTCGCGGTGTAGCGCTCGAGCAGCGCGGCGAGGCTGTCGCTGTCGCTGTCGTCGAGGGCGAAGTCGTCCCGTTCGGCTCCCGGCTCCGCGGCCTGCTCCCAGCCGTCGGCGCCCTCCACGGTGCCGGTGAGGATGAAGTCCACCCAGCCCCGTTCGACGCCCTCGACGTGCTTGAGCAGCCCGGCCAGGGTCAGCGCGCTCGCCGTGGGGCGCCGCCGGGCGTCGGCGTCGGACAGTTCGGCGACGGTGTGCCGGAGCAGCATCCGGTGCTTGGCGAGGGTTTCCAGCAGGGTGCGGCGCTCGCCGTCGAGATCGGCGGGGACGGCGGCGAGCAGCTCGGACATGGAGTCGGCGGTGGTCATAGCTCAGCCCATCGTCTTCCGGCCGTCGATCGCCTCGCGGATGATGTCCGCGTGGCCGGCGTGCTGGCTGATCTCGGCGAGCACGTGGATCGCGACCCGCCGCACCGACCAGCTGACGCCCGGCTCGAACCACGGTGCCACCGGCAGCGGGTGCGCCGAGTCCAGGTCGGCGGAGCGCAGGATCTCCTCGGTGCGGGCGGCGACCTGCTCGACCCGGGCCCGCAGGTGCTCCAGGGTCTCGTGCTCGGCGAGCACGAACCGGGTGTCGGTCCACTCGGTCTCGGCCCAGCTGTCGTTCTCGGCGATCGCGTTCCAGTCGATGTCGTCGCCGTAGACCTCGTGCTCGGAGCCGAACGCGCCGGCGCCCTCGACGGCGAACCGGAACCACTGCTCCTCGGCGTCCGCGACGTGCTTGAGCAGCGAGGCGATCGTCAGCGCACTGACCGTGCTCGCGGTGCGGGCCTGCTCCTCGGTGAGGTCCTGCGCGGTCTGCAGCAGGAACCCGCGGTGCCGCTCCAGGGTGGTGATCAGCTCGGCGCGCTCACCGGCCGGTGCCTGCTGCCCGGTGGTCTCGGCTGTGGCGTTCATGATCGGGTCGCCTCTCGGTCGTCGGGTGCCGTCCCGGTTCCCCCCCGGTCCGACGTGAACGACGCTATGACCCGATGCGGACAGCTCCGGTCCTCGATGGGACACGGATCCGCACGTTCTGCGAGGACGGCGGTCACTGCCGCAGCGCGCGCAGGGCGTCCTCCCAGCGGGCGCGGCGGGCCGCCCCGTCCAGCTCCCACCACGGCGTCCCGCGCTCACCGAGACCGTGCCTGGCGGCGCCGACCCGCTCCCGGGCCGCGCGGACGCGCTCGTCGTCGCCGGTCCGCTTCCCGGCGCCGACCTCGGCGCGCGCCCGGCCGAGGTGCTGCTGCAGCTCGGCCCGCACGTCGTCGGGCAGGATCGGATCGGCGGCCCGCCAGCGGCGGCCCCGGACGACGACGTACCGGCCGTCCGGGGTCCGCCCGAGCTCGGGACCGCCCATCCGCGACGTCCTCAGCCGCTGACCGGCACCACGTCCGGCGCGCCGAGCCGGGCCGCGTCGGCGGTCTCGTCGTCGGGCATCCGCTGGCTCTCCCGCTCCGCCTCGACCCGCTTGACGTAGTGGTCGACCTCGCGGGCGACCTGCTCGTCGTTCCAGCCGAGTACCGGGGCGACCAGCGTCGCGACCTCCTCGGCAGCACCCGCACCCCGGTCGAACGTCTCGATCGAGATCCGGGTGCGGCGGGCCAGGATGTCCTCCAGGTGCCGGGCGCCCTCGTGCGAGGCCGCATAGACGACCTCGGCGCGCAGGTAGTCCGACGCCCCGGCCAGCGGCTCGGCGAGCGTCGGGTCCTCGGCGGCCAGGTCCAGCACCTCCTGGATCAGCGAGCCGTACCGGCCGAGCAGGTGCTCGATCCGCCCCGGGTGCAGCCCGGACTGCGCGGCCAGCCGTGCGGTGGCGTTGCGCAGCGCGTGGAAGCCCTCGGCGCCCAGCAGCGGGACGTCCTCGGTGACCGACTTCGCGACCTTGGCGTCCAGGCCGTGCACGGCGGCGTCCACCGCGTCGCGGGCCATCACCCGGTAGGTCGTGTACTTGCCGCCGGCGACCACCACCAGGCCGGGCACCGGCGTCGCGACGGCGTGCTCCCGGGACAGCGTGGAGGTCGACTCCGACTCGCCGGACAGCAGCGGGCGCAGGCCCGCGTAGACGCCCTCGACGTCGTCGTGCGTGAGCGGCTGCTCCAGCACCTCGTTGACGTGCCGCAACAGGTAGTCGATGTCGGCGGCGGACGCCGCGGGATGGGCCTTGTCCAGGTCCCAGTCGGTGTCGGTGGTGCCGATGATCCAGTGCCTGCCCCACGGGATGACGAACAGCACCGACTTCTCGGTGCGCAGGATCAGTCCCGAGTCGCCGCGGATCCGGTCCCGCGGGACGACCAGATGGATGCCCTTGGACGCGCGCACCTTGAACAGGCCGCGCTCACCGGCCAGCGCCTGGGTCTCGTCGGTCCACACCCCGGTCGCGTTGATGACCTGACGCGCGCGGACCTGGGTCTGTTGCCCGTTCTCGAGATCCTGCACGGTCGCGCCGACCACCCGGCCGGCGTCCTTGAGCAGCCCGACCACCCGCGCCCGGGTCGCCACGTGCGCGCCGTAGGCGGCGGCGGTGCGTGCGATGAACATGGTGTGCCGGGCGTCGTCGACCTGGGCGTCGTAGTACTGCAGGGCGCCGACCAGCGCGTCCTTGCGCAGCGACGGGACCACCCGGCGCGCGCCGCGCCGGGTCAGGTGCCGGTGGTGCGGCACGCCCCGCGAGCGCCCGGACAGGAAGCCGAGGGTGTCGTAGAGCGCCACACCGGCCCCGGCGTAGAGCCGTTCCCAGCCGCGGTGCTGCAGCGGGTAGAGGAACGGCACCGGGCGGACCAGGTGCGGTGCCAGGTGCTGGATGAGCAGCCCGCGCTCGGCGAGTGCCTCGGCGACCAGCCGGAAGTCCAGCATCTCCAGGTAGCGCAGGCCGCCGTGGACGAGCTTGGAGGACCGGCTGGAGGTGCCGGACGCGAAGTCCCTGGCCTCGACCAGGCCGGCGGACAGGCCGCGGGTCGCGGCGTCGAGCGCCGCTCCGGCGCCGACGACACCTCCGCCGACCACGAGCACGTCGAGCTCACGGTCGCCCATCGCCTGCAGCGCCGCGGTACGGGCCTCCGGGGAGAGTGCCACCGATTTCATGATCGGACCCTTCTGAGTCGTTGCGTCACACGGGGACTACCCGTTCCAACAGCGTTCTGCGCCCGGATGTGCCCGGTGTCGCCCCGCGGGGCGACACCGGGCGGGCGGGTGTCAGTCCACGTCCACCCAGTCGAGCGTCCGCTCGACCGCCTTCTTCCACTTCGCGTACCCGGCGTCGCGCTGGGCCTCGTCCCACTGCGGCTCCCAGCGACGCGCCTCGTTCCAGTTCTCCCGCAGCTCGTCGGTGGACTTCCAGAACCCGACGGCCAGGCCGGCCGCGTAGGCGGCACCGAGCGCCGTCGTCTCCGCGACGACCGGGCGGGACACCGGGACGCCGAGCACGTCCGCCTGGATCTGCATGCACAGCTCGTTGAGCGTGACGCCGCCGTCGACCTTCAGCACGTCCAGCGCGACGCCGGAGTCCTTCGACATCGCCTCGGTGACGTCGCGGGACTGGTAGCAGATCGCCTCCAGCGTGGCCCGGGCCAGGTGCGCGTTGGTGTTGAACCGGGACAGCCCGACGATCGCGCCGCGCGCGTCGGACCGCCAGTACGGCGCGAACAGCCCGGAGAACGCCGGCACGAAGTAGACGCCGCCGTTGTCCTCCACCTGGCGGGCCAGCGACTCCGACTGGGAGGCGCCGGAGATGATCCCCAGCTGGTCGCGCAACCACTGCACGGCCGACCCGGTGACCGCGATCGAGCCCTCCAGGGCGTAGACCGGGCGCTCGCCCTCGAACTGGTAGCACAGCGTGGTGAGCAGCCCGGACTCCGAGCGGACCAGCTCGTTGCCGGTGTTGAGCAGCATGAAGTTGCCGGTGCCGTAGGTGTTCTTGGCCTCGCCGGGGGCGAAGCACACCTGGCCGACGGTGGCGGCCTGCTGGTCGCCCAGGTCGCCGGTGATCGGGACCTCGCCGCCCAGCGGCCCGGTCGCCAGGGTCGTGCCGAACGCGGTCGCCGACGACGACGGCCTGATCTCCGGGAGCATCCGGCGCGGGATGCCGAAGAAGCCCAGCAGCTCGTCGTCCCAGTCCAGGGTCTCGAGGTCCATCAGCATGGTGCGGCTGGCGTTGGTCACATCGGTGACGTGCCGCCCGCCCTGGGTGCCGCCGGTGAGGTTCCAGATC
Source organism: Pseudonocardia sp. NPDC046786 (assembly GCF_040645415.1). Taxonomy (NCBI): domain Bacteria; kingdom Bacillati; phylum Actinomycetota; class Actinomycetes; order Pseudonocardiales; family Pseudonocardiaceae; genus Pseudonocardia; species Pseudonocardia sp. NPDC046786. Next base: position 28,137 of record NZ_JBEYYF010000021.1, read on the forward strand.
ACCCAGGTGTCGGTGTTGCCGAAGATCGCGTCGCCGTTCTCGGCGGCCTCGCGGACCCCGTCGACGTTCTCCAGGATCCACTGGATCTTCCCGCCGGAGAAGTAGGTGGCAGGCGGCAGGCCGGCCCTGCGGCGGATCACCTCGCCCTTGCCCTCGCGCTCCAGGGCGGTGGCGATCCGGTCGGTGCGGGTGTCCTGCCAGACGATCGCGTTGTAGTAGGGCCGGCCGTTGTGCCGGTTCCAGACGACGGTCGTCTCCCGCTGGTTGGTGACGCCCAGCGCGACGAGATCGGACGCGGACAGCCCGGTCTTGGTCAGTGCCTGCTGCAGGCAGGTGTTGGTGCGCTCGATGATCTCGATCGGGTCGTGCTCGACCCAGCCTGCCTGCGGCAGGATCTGCTCGTGCTCCAGCTGGTGGCGGCCCACCTCGTTGCCGGAGTGGTCGAAGATCATGAAGCGGCTGCTGGTCGTGCCCTGGTCGACGGCGCCGACGAACTCTGCCATTGAGCTCTCCTAAGGATGTGCGGGTCGGGTACGTGATCGGCCGGGCGTCAGACCCGTCCGACCTCCTGCGGGGCGTCCTCGGCCGGGATGTAGCGGTCGACCAGGAGCTTGAACAGCCCGCCGCCGACCAGACCACCGATGATCGGGGCCAGGATCGGCAACCACCAGTACTGGACGCCGTCGCCGGTCACCCAGGCGTTCTCGTAACCGGTGATCCAGGACGCCAGCCGGGGGCCGAAGTCACGGGCCGGGTTGATCGCGTAGCCGGCGTTCGAACCCCAGGCCATGCCGATTCCGACGACCAGCACGCCGATCATGAACGGCGCCATGTTGGCTGCCGGTCCCTTGTTCCGCGGGTGCACCAGCGCGAAGATCACGAAGACCAGGATCGCGGTGCCGACCACCTGGTCGAGGAACGCCGTCTGGATGGTGGTGACGTCGGACGGGAAGGTCGAGAAGATGCCCTGGGTCTCGGTCAGGGTCGGGTCGACCGAGCGGATCAGGTCGGCGTAGGTGGCCCGCACGATCAGCGCCGCGACGAACGCGCCGAGGAACTGGGCCGCGATGAACGGGGCGACCTTCCGCCACGGGAAGCCGTCGTAGGCGGCGAACGCGATCGTCACCGCCGGGTTGAGGTGCGCGCCGGAGATCCGTCCGGCGACGTAGACGCCGAGCATCACGCCGATGCCCCAGGCCCACGCGATCGAGTCGTACTGACCGGCCGAACCGTCCGGTGTGGTGACCACCTGCGCGACGACGCCGACGCCGAACAGGATCAGGATCATCGTTCCGGCGAACTCGGCGCTCAGCTCGCCGAGCAGGGAAGGCGGCCGGCCGCGGGCCGGTGTGCTCGGTGCGGCGGTGGTCGCCCCGTCACCGGTCTTCTCGGAGCTCGTCATCGAACCCCCTCCTGGTGTCGTCCCAGCACGGGGCCGGGCGGCCCCGTCGCGTGCCCGGGGACGCTAGGAGCGACAGGGTCCCGCGGCAACGCGAGGCGTTCGGCGATGTCGAATGTTGCGGGTCGAACGGCCCATGATCGCTTTCCGGTGCCTAGGATCGGCGGCGTGGCCCGGCAGATCCAGTCGGTGGAACGGGCGGCCGCCCTGCTGCGGCTGCTCGGCGGAGCGGGGCGGCCGCTGGCGCTGGCGGAGCTCGCCGCGGCGCTGGACCTGCCGCGGCCGACCGCGCACGGGATCCTGCGGACGCTGCGCGAGGAGGGCCTGGTCGCGCAGGACGGCGCGTCCGGCCGCTACCTGCTGGGCGACGGGCTGGGCCGGCTCGGCACCCCGTGGGACCGGCACGACCTGCGGGCCCGGGCGATGAACTGGGCGGACGCGCTGGCGGCCGGCACCGGCTGTGCGGTCTACCTTGGGGTGCCCGCGGCGGACGGCCGCGGGGTGGACGTGGTGCACCACGTGTTCCGGCCGGACGGCAGCCCGCAGGAGTTGCGGACGAACACGGTGCAGCCGCTGCACGCCACCGCGTGGGGGCTGTGCCTGCTGGCGTTCGCGCCGGCGTCGGTGCGGGTCGTGGAGCCGCTGGACCGCTACACCCGGCGCACCGTCGTCGATCCGGTGGTGCTCGCCCGCGAGCTGACCGCGGTCCGGCGGCGCGGCTGGGCCGCCGACCCGGGCGGGTGGGAGCCGGGCGCGGGCGGGCTGGCCGTGCCGGTGCGCAGCGGCGGCGGGCTGACCGTGGCGGCGCTCGGCGTCGGGGGACCGGTGGAGCAGCTGTTCAGCGGCGACGGGCGGGCGCGGCCGGATCCGCTGGACGGGCTGACCGGTGCGGCCGCCGAGATCGCGGCCGGTCTGGAGGGGCTCGCATGACCACCGTCCCGGCGTCCGAGCGGGTGGTCGCGGCGATCGACCAGGGGACGACGTCGACCCGCTGCCTGCTGTTCACCCGGTCCGGCCGGATGGTCGCGGTGGCCCAGCGCGAGCACCGGCAGCACTTCCCGAGCCCGGGCCGGGCCGAGCACGACGCGGCCGAGATCTGGCGGGCGGTGACCCGGGTGGTGCCCGCGGCGCTGCGGCAGGCCGGCCTCGGCCCGGAGAACGTCGCCGCGCTGGGCATCGCCAACCAGCGGGAGACGACGGTGATCTGGAACCGGCACACCGGCGTCCCGCTCGCCCGGGCGATCACCTGGCAGGACACCCGCACCGACGGCATCGTCGCCGGGCTGGCCGACGACGCCGGGCTCTACGCCCGGGTGTCCGGGCTCGGTCCGGCGACCTACTTCGCCGGGCCGCGGTTGCAGTGGCTGCTCGATCACGTGCCGGGCGCCCGGGACGGGGCCGAGCGGGGTGACGTGCTGTTCGGGACGATCGAGAGCTGGCTGATCTGGCGACTGACCGGTGGCCCGGACGGCGGGGTGCACGTCACCGACGTCACCAATGCCAGCCGCACCATGCTGATGGACCTGCGCACCTGCGAGTGGTCGCCCCGGTTGTGCGCGGCGCTGCGGGTGCCGCCGGCGATGCTGCCGCGGATCGTGCCGAACGCGCAGGTCTACGGCAGGTGCGTCGGGATCCTGCCGGGGGTGCCGGTGGCCGGCGCGCTGGGCGACCAGCAGGCGGCCCTGGTCGGGCAGACCTGCTTCGCGCCCGGCGAGGCGAAGTGCACCTACGGGACGGGAGCGTTCCTGCTGAAGAACACCGGGTCCCGGATCGCCGGGTCGGACGCCGGGCTGATCCCGACCGTCGGCTACCTGTTCGGCGACGAGCCGGTGTACGCACTGGAGGGCTCGATCGCGATGACCGGGTCGCTGGTGCAGTGGTTCCGCGACGCGCTCGGGATGATCTCCACCGCGGCCCGGATCGAGACCCTCGCGCTGAGCGTCCCGGACAACGGCGGCTGCTACGTCGTCCCGGCGTTCTCCGGGCTGTACGCGCCGCGCTGGTCGCCGGAGGCGCGCGGGGTGATCGTCGGGCTGACGTCCTACATCCATCGCGGGCACCTGGCCCGCGCGGTGCTGGAGGCGACCGCCTGGCAGACCCGCGAGGTGCTGGACGCGATGAACGCCGACTCCGGGCTCGGCGTCACCCGGCTCAAGGTGGACGGTGGCATGACGGCGAACCACCTGCTCATGCAGTGCGTCGCCGACGTGCTGGACCTGACCGTCGAGCGTCCGCTGGGGTCGGAGGCGGTGTCGCTCGGCGCCGCCTACGCCGCCGGGCTCGCCGTCGGGTACTGGCCGGATCAGGAGGTGCTGCGCCGCAACTGGCACCGGGCCGCCGCGTGGGAGCCGTCGATGGATCCCGCCCTGCGCGACCGGGAGCACGTCAACTGGCAGCGCGCGGTGGAACGCAGCATGGGCTGGGCCCGGCGCTGACCGGGCGGCCGACCGGCCGGCGGGCATCGGCACGTGCTCCGGCAGCGCCGTGCGGGACCGGGCGGGGCGCGGACGCGCGGGCTACCGTCACGATCATGAGCAACTCGGATGCCGCCGTCGCCGCCGGCCGTCTCGCCCGCGGCCTCGAGCCGCTGCACGCCCAGATCTACTTCGCGCCCGAGGCCGAACCCCGGTTCGTCCGGGCGGGTCTCGACGAGGGCCGGATGACCTACTTCGCTCCTCGCGCCGCGCCGATCGGGGCGGTCGGGCCGTCCACGGTGGCCGCGACGTTCTACAACTTCTCGCCCCGGCTGGTCGCCGCGTCGATCCCGCGTGCCTGGGACCTGGTGTCGCCCGCGGACCTGGTCGCGGCCCGGTTCGAGGTCGCCGACGCCTCGCTGCGCAGGCTGCTGGGCGACGACGGCGTCGGTTCGCCGGAGGTCGCCGAGGCCGCGGGGATCGCCCGCACCGCGGCCGAGGCGGTGACGCCCGAGGGCCGCCCGCTCGCCGCCGCACACCTGGACCTCGAGTGGCCCACGGCCCCGCACGTGGTGCTCTGGCACGCGCTGTCGATCCTGCGTGAGCACCGCGGCGACGGGCACATCGCGCTGCTCACCGCCGCCGGGCTGAGCGGCCTGGAGGCGCTGATCACCGCGACCGCGACCGGCACCGGGTTCACCGTGCCGTTCGCGCGGGCCAGCCGCGGCTGGTCGCGGACCGAGTGGAACGACGGCGTCGCCCGGCTCGCCGAGCGCGGCCTGCTGGAGCAGGCGGCCCCGTCCGACGACGCGGTCGATCCGGTCCTCACCGAGGAGGGCACCGCGCTGCGCAAGCGGCTGGAGGACGAGACCCACCGGATCGGGGCCGCTCCTTGGGCCGCGCTCGGGAGCGAGCGCGCCGCGCGGCTCGGTGAGATCGGCGGCGGGCTGGTGCGCATTGCGCTGGCGAACGGCGCGTTCCCCGCGGACGGGGTGTTCGCCGCGCCGAGGCGCTGACCGGCAGCGGAACGGGCGGCGCCGACGCCCGTTCCGCAGCGGAATGTCGGTATCCCCCGCTATGGTGCACAACGCAACAGGGTGCGCCGCGCAACCGGTCCGAACCGGCCCGGCCGTGGCACCCGGGGGAGGAGTGTCCGGTGCTGGAGATCAGCGGGCTCGAATGGGCGATCACGATCGGCGTGATCGTGGGGCTGCTCGCGCTCGACCTGCTTCTCGCCTGGTGGAAGCCGCATCGCGTCGGCTTCGCCGAGGCGAGCGCCTGGTCGGTCTTCTACATCGCGATCGCGATTGCCTTCGGTGTGGTCTTCGCGATGGTGCACGGCTGGGACTTCGGCACCCAGTACTTCACCGGCTACATCGTCGAGAAGAGTCTCTCGGTCGACAACCTGTTCGTCTTCGTGATCATCATGACCACGTTCGCAGTGCCCGAGGAGCACCAGCACAAGGTCCTGACCTTCGGGATCGTGCTCGCCCTGATCATGCGGGCGATCTTCATCGTGGTCGGCGCGACCCTGCTGTACCTGTTCTCGTTCATGTTCCTGCTGTTCGGCCTGCTGCTGCTCTGGACGGCCGTCCAGCTCTACCGGCACAAGGACGAGGAACCCGACGTCGAGGACAATCTCGTGGTGCGCGGCGCGCGCCGGCTGTTCCCGGTCACCGAGAACTATGACGGCGGCCGCCTGTTCACCCGGGAGAACGGCCGCCGGGTCGCCACCCCGATGTTCATCGTGCTGGTGGCGATCGGCGGGATCGACCTGCTCTTCGCGCTCGACTCGATCCCCGCGGTGTTCGGCGTGACGCAGGAGGCCTACATCGTCTTCGTCGCGAACGCCTTCGCCCTGCTCGGCCTGCGCGCGCTGTTCTTCCTGGTGAAGGGCCTGCTCGACCGGCTGGTGTACCTGTCCACCGGGCTGGCGATCATCCTCGGCTTCATCGGGGTGAAGCTGGTGCTGCACTGGGCACACGTCGACATCTCGCCCTCGGTGCCGGAGATCCCGACCACGCTCAGCCTGGTCGTCATCCTGGGCATCCTGGCGATCGTCACCGTCGCGAGCCTGATCAAGACCCGGAGCGACCCGGGGATGAAGGCGAAGCCGGGGTCGCTGCGGGCGCGCAAGGAGCGCACCGAGCAGCAGAACTGAGCGGCCGGCCCGGGCCGGGCCTCGGGATCAGGGCAGGCCGGGGCCGCCGAGCGGGGTGACCTCGATGTACTCCGGCGGCGCCGCCAGCAGCTCCAGCACCGCGCCGAGCCCGGCCTCGCCGATGTCGCGGTTGAGCGCGGCCTCGGACGCCGCCGGGTCCGACCACACCTCGGTCACCCAGACGGTGTCCGGCTCGTCGGGCGCGGCGTTGACCACGTACGCCAGGCAGCCGGGCTGGACCGACATCCCGTCGGCGACCCGGAGCAGCGCCGCGGCCAGCTCGCTCCCCTGTCCCTCGACGGCCACCATCCGGACGTACCGGCCCACCCGCTCGCTCGTCTCCACGGGCGCGACCGTAGACGGCGGCCGCCCCGGCCGGTCCGGCCGCCCCGGCACCCCGGCGATTCAGGACCGGAACTGTCCGCATCGACGGGCACACTGGTCCGGTGATGGAGACTTCGGCGCGGCTGCTGCGCCTGCTCGGGCTGCTGCAGGTGCCCCGTGACTGGACCGGGCCGGCCCTGGCCGCGCGGCTCGAGGTCGACGTGCGCACGGTCCGCCGCGACGTCGACAAGCTCCGCACCCTCGGCTACCCGGTGCACTCCACCCCCGGCACGACCGGCGGCTACCGGCTCGGCGCCGGTGCCGCGCTGCCGCCGCTGCTGCTGGAGGACGACGAGGCGGTCGCCGTCGCCGTCGGGCTGCGGACGGCCGCGGGCGGCACCGTCGCGGGCATCGAGGAGACCTCGGTGCGGGCGCTGGCGAAGCTGGAGCAGGTGCTGCCCAACCGGCTGCGCCGCCGGGTCACCGCGCTCGGCACCGCCACCGAGACGCTCGCCGTCCGCGGCCCGACCGTCGACGCCGACGACCTCTCCGCGCTGGCCGCGGCCTGCCGGGACCACGAGCTGCTGCGGTTCGACTACGTCGCGGCGGACGGCACGCCGACCCGCCGGACCGCCGAGCCGGAGGGGCTGGTGCACACCGGCCGCCGCTGGTACCTGGTCGCCTGGGACACCGGGCGGGACGACCGCCGCACCTTCCGGGTGGACCGGATGCGGCTGAAGCTGCCCGCCGGGCCGCGATTCGTCCCGCGCGACCCGCCGGAGGGCGGGATCGCCGCGTTCGCCCAGCGCGGGATCACCAGCGGGGTCTACCCGTACCGGGCGCGGGTGCTGCTGGAGGCGCCCGCCGAGCAGGTGGGGGAGTGGGTGACCCCGGCGTCGGGCACCGTCACTGATCTCGGGGACGGGCGCTGCGAGCTCGCCGTCGGCGCCTGGACGCTGGACTCGCTGGGCATGTGGCTCGGCTCGTTCGGGGTGGACTTCCACGTGCTGGAGCCACCGGAGCTGGTGGAGCACCTGGACGTGCTGGCGGCCCGCTTCGGCCGGGCCGCCGCGGCGTCCCGCGGCGCCGGGATCACTCCAGCGGAAGGACGATGATCCGGTCGTCGTCGGCGGTCGGGTTCCCGCGGCCGTCCCGGTTGCTGGTGGTGATCCAGAGCGCCGAGCCGTCCGGGGTGGCGGTGACGCCGCGGAGCCGGCCGAAGTCGTCGTTCAGCAGCTGTTCGGGCTCCCCGACGGTGCCGGCCGCGCCGTCCCCGGCGCCGATCGGGATCCGCCACAGCCGCTCGCCGCGCAGCGCGCCCATCCACAGCGAGCCGCCGGCCTGCGCCAGCCCGCTCGGGGACGCCTGGTCGACCGGCCAGACGAGCAGCGGCTCGGTGTAGGCGTCGTCGATCGGGGGCTCCTGGGGGCCCTCGACCTCGGACCAGCCGTAGTTGCGGCCCGGCTCGATCAGGTTGATCTCGTCGGCGGTCCGGGCGCCGAACTCGGTGGCGAACACCTCGCCGTCCGGGCCGAACGCGATGCCCTGTGAGTTCCGGATGCCCAGCGCGTACACCTCGGTGCCGAACGGGTTGCCCGGTGCGGCGGCGCCGTCCGCGGTCAGCCGGAGGATCTTGCCGGCGAGGTCGTCGGGGTCCTGCGAGCGCGACCGGTCGCCCGCGTCGCCGGTGCCGACGAACAGCTCGCCGTCCGGGCCGAAGACGAGGGCGCCGCCGTTGTGGGTGAACCCGCTGGGGATCCCGTCGATCACCGTCTGCTGGTCGGCGCCGTCGATGGTGCCGTCGTCGGCCATGGTGAGCGCGACGATCCGGTTGCCGTCGGCCGCGGTGTAGTAGACGAGTACCCGGTCGTCGGTCGCGAAGTCCGGGGACACCGCGATACCGAGCAGGCCGCCCTCGCCCTGCGGGGTCACCTGGTCGACGACGCCGAGCGGGGTGAGCTCGCCGTCGGGGGACAGCCGCAGGATCCGCGCGGTGTCCCGCTCGGTGACCAGCGCGTCGCCGTCCGGCAGGAACGCCACCGCCCACGGCGCGGACAGTCCGGTCGCCAGGATCTCGGGCTCCCCGGCGGTGGCCTGCGGGAGCAGGCCGTCCGCGGGTGCGACCGAGGCGGAGCTCAGCTCCGGCCCGTCCGGGGTGTCCGCCCCGGGCTGCGGTTCCGCGCCCCCGCCGGTGCATCCGGCGAGCAGGGCGAGCGCGGCGACGAGCGGGACCCCGGCGCCGAGCAGGCGCGCGCGACCGGATGGAACGGGCATACCGGACACCGTATCGGTGATCGACAAACCGCACCCGGCAGCGCGGTCCGGGCCCCCTAGTGGTACCCGGGGGCGAGCAGCGGCAGGGCGACCTCGTCGACGATGCCGGTGACCACGTCGTCGGGCACCGGGGTGCCGTGCACCAGGGCGTGGAACCGGAGCATGGTCGGCGCCACGTCGAGCATCCGGTCGGTGATCCCGGACATGTCGAGCTCGCCCCGGTCGTGGGCACGCCGCACGACCTCCGTGACCAGCCTCCGTCCGCTGCGCCGGGACAGTGCCTGCAGCGACTCGACCCGGTCCGGCCCGGTGAGCAGCTCGCCGAGCAGCCCGCGCAGCGCCTGTCCGAGCGGCCCGTCCAGTGCGGCCGCGACCGATCGCAGCGCCGCCAGCAGGTCACCGCGCAGCGAGCCGGTGTCCGGCGGGCGCTCCGGCTCGGGCATCACCGAGCGGGCGGCGTCGAGCACCAGATGTGCCCGGTCCGGCCAGCGCCGGTACACCGACGCCTTCCCGGCCCCGGCCCGGGCGGCGACCCGCTCGACGGTCAGGTCCGGGTAGCCCCGCTCGGCCAGCTCGGCCAGGGTCGCCTGCAGGATCTCGGCGTCGAGCTGCGGGCCCCGGCGGCGGGGCCGGTTGCGGTGACCGCTGCCGGGTGCGGCGCCGTCGGGTGTGGCGCTGCCGGTCTGTCCGGTGTCCATCCGCTCAGCCTGCCCGGCCGGCGTCGGTGCTCGTGTGGGTGCCGGCGTCGGCGACGGTGCCCGCGTTCCCGTCGACGGTGACCAGCTGCCCGTCGGTCAGCACCGCGGTGCCGGTCCCGGTGCCCATCACGGCGGCGATCCCGTACTCCCGGGCGACGATCGCGGCGTGCGACGCGGCGCCGCCCTGGTCGACCACCACGGCGGCGGCCCGGGAGAACAGCGGTGTCCAGGACGGGTTGGTGGCCGGGCAGACCAGCACGTCGCCCGCGGTGAGCCGGGCGAACCCGGCGTGCCCGTCGACGATCCGGACCGGCCCGGTGACCCGGCCGCCACCGGCGGGGGTGCCGGTCAGCAGGACGTCGTCGTCGCGGGTGCGGTCGCCGAACAGCACCGCGGGGGCGATCAGCGGGCTCCCGGCCAGCTCGTCGCGCCGGGCGGAACGCGCCGCGACCAGCCCGCGGAGCGCACCGGCCTCGGTCGCGGACAGCACGTCCGGCGCGGGGAGCCGCTCGATCTCCTCCCGGCGCAGGTGCAGCACGTCGGCCGGGTCGTCGAGCACGCCCGCCGCGGCCAGCCGGGACCCGATCTCGCGGACCGCGCGCTGCAGCGCCGGCAGGGTGCGGGTGCAGTGGAAGTGGGTGTCCTCCCGAAGGGCGACGGCCGCACGGGCGTCCTCGACCAGGCGGTCCAGCGTCCCGATCCGGCGCCGCCCGACCAGTGGGTGCGCGAGCAGCCTGCGCCGCGCCCGCCCGGCCCGGTCGATCCCGGTGGGTGCGGGTGGATCGGCGATGAGCGCGGCCAGCGTCGACAGCACCGTCGCCGGGTCCTCCCGCCAGGTCGGCCCGGACATCAGCAGCAGGCTGGTGGTCTCCCGGTGCCCGTACTCGGCGAGGAACGCGTGCAGCGCGTCCCGGAAGGCCGCCCAACCCGGATCCGTGGCGATCCGCTCGGCGAGGCCGGTGGCGTCGGCCCCGGAGAACGCGGTGCGCAGCGCGGGGGTCTCCCGCACCGTGGCGGCGAGCGCGTCGAGTGCGGTGTTCGCGTCGGTGGTGCGGCTCGGCCCGGCCGCCAGGTCGCCGAACAGTGCACCCGACCGCAGCGCGCCGAGGGCCAGCCGCAGCCGCAGCAGGTCCAGCCCGGCCCGCGGCAGGTAGTCCACCCGCAGGTCGGTGACCAGGTCCGCGGTCTCGGTGGCGCGCCGCGGGAGCCCGCGCAGCTCCGGCCAGTCCAGGGTGGCCGGGTCGAGCCGGTCGAGCTGCCGGACCTGCTGCTCGAACGCGGTGAACCGCCGGTCGGCGGTCCAGCCGGCCGGCCGGAACCGGCGCAGCCGCGGCAGCAGCCGTCGCGGCGCGCCGAGCACCGCCCGGGTCGGCCGCGGCGAGGGCGGCACGAACCGGTCCACCACGCCGTCCACCTCGGGCAGCACGTCCGTGAGGTCGAGGTCCGCGCCCGGGATCTCGGCGAGCATCCGGCGGACCATCCGGCCCGGCCCGGGGAGCAGCCACGCGCTCATGTCCATCGGGTACGGGCGGACCGGGACCAGCTCGGCGAACATCGGGCCGAGGAACCGCTGCCGCCGGTTCAGCCGGATCGGCGCCGGCGGCAGCGCGGTCATCGGCCGGGCTTGGAGCAGCACGAGCCGGCCGCCGTGCCGGGCCCACTCGACGTCCTGCGGCCGGCCGAAGTGGGCGGCGACCGCCCGGCCCAGGTCGGCGAGCTCGCGGTCGACCGGATCGGGGAGCAGCGGTCGCGGGGTGTCCCGCGGGTCCGGAGTGATCCGCTCGACGCCGCCGCCGGCCAGCTGGCGCAGCACGACCTCGCGCCGCCCGGTCCGCCGGGAGCGGATCACGCCGTCCGGTCCGACGACGACATGGTCCGGCGTGACCAGCCCGGACACCACCGACTCGCCGAGCCCGGCGCCGGCGTCGACGACGATCTCGTCCCGCGCGCCGGTCACCGGGTTCGCGGTGAACAGCACGCCCGCGGAGTCGGCCGGGACCATCCGCTGCACGACGACGGCGACGGCCGCGCCGGACGGGTCGATCCCGCGCCGCCGCCGGTAGGCGATCGCCCGGTCGGTCCACAGCGAACCCCAGCACCGCCGGACGGCGTCGAGCAGCGCCTGCTCGCCGACGACCCCGAGCAGGGTGTCCTGCTGCCCGGCGAACGCGGCACCGGGCAGATCCTCCGCGGTCGCGCTGGACCGCACCGCGACCGGGCCGGCGCCGAGCCGGCGGTAGGCGTCGGTGATCGCGTCGGCGAGTCCGTCCGGCACGGCCGCCGTGGCGAACCGCTCGCGCAGTGACTCGCCGTCGCCGGGATCGCCGGCCGCGACGGCGTCGCGGAGCGCCGGATCGTGCCCGACCACGGCCCGGTGGGCGGCGGTGGTGATCACCACGCCGTCCGGCACCGGGAACCCGGCCCGGACGAGCTCGCCGAGGTTGGCGCCCTTGCTTCCGGCGACGGCGAGATCACCGCTGCCGAGCGCTCCGAGCGGGACGATCCAGCGGTCCCCGGTGTCCGGGACGGACGGATCGGGCCGGGCCGGTGTCGGTCGGGTCATCGGGTGGTCCTTCCGTCGGGTGGGACGGGCGCGGTCCGGGTGCGGCCGAGCCGTCGCACGTGGGGGTGACCGGGCGGCGCGAGTGTGGCCGGGTCGCCCGACCGGGGCCGGTGGCCGTCCCGCCGGGCCGGGTGCGGAGCGGGACGGCCGGCACGGCCAGGGCGGCGATCCCGGCCGCCACGGCCAGCACGGCGCTGCCCACCTGCAGGGCGTGCCCCGCGGTTCCCGGATCGAGCAACGACCCGCCCCCGGCCGGTCAGCAGCGTGCCGACGACCGCGACGCCGAGGGTCGCGCCGATCTGACGCAGGCAGGTGACGGTGCCGGTGACCGAGCCGAGCTCATCGGGGCCGGTGGCATTCTGCGCGACGAGGACCATCACCTGCACGACCATTCCGGCACCACCACCGAGCAGGAACAGCACGGCGACGAGCGGTGGCAGCGGCGCACCGGGCCCGAGCGCCGCGAGGGTGCCCAGCGCCGCCGCGCAGCCCGCGGCGCCCGCGACCGGGATCGCTCGGTAGCGGCCGGTCCGGGTCATCCGGCGTCCGGCGAGCGTGCCGAACAGGGCGGCACCCGTCAGCAACGAGACGAGCGCCGGGACGCCGGTGCCGCGCCCGGTGAGGAGCCGAGCCGGCAGGATGGGGGCGGGTGCGCGGCGCGTGCTCACCCACCAGCCGATGGCGGAGGCCGCGGCGAGTGCCGCGGCGGCGGGTGCGGTCCACGGCGGCAGCCCGCCGGTCCGTCCGAGGGCGGCGCCGCACAGCACGACCGAGAGCGACAGCACCGCGAACGAGGCCGATCCCGTGACGTCGAACGGCCGGTTCCGGGTGGCCCGGGGGCCCGGGGCCCGGGGGAGGCCGCGGAGCACCACCAGGGCGGCCTGGGCCCCGACGATCAGCGCTCCGGCGCCCAGCCCCTGCAGGAAGCGGCGCCCGTGCCGGTCGCCCAGCGCACCGGACAGCAGCATGGTCGAGGTGGTCGCCGCCAGGAACGCGGTGAGCACGGCCGGCACCAGGTGCGGTTGCCCGAGGTCGCGGGCGATCACGGCGAGCGCGGCGGTGAGCAGCGTCTGGTCCAGTGCGCCGAGCAGGGCCAGCACCATGACCGCGGCGAGGGCCGCGACCGGGGGCCCGGTGCGTGCTCCGGCCATCGCGACTCCCCGGTAGTGAACGCTGCGTTCCCCCAGGCTAGCGCGGGATCATAGGGAACGCAACGTTCACTATGAGGCCAGGTTGGCGTGCACCCGCCCGACCGGCAGCCCGTGCCCGAGCACGTCCACCCGTCCGGCCGCGGACAGGGCGGGGCCGCCCGCGCCCCAGCCGTCCAGTACCGCGGCGGCCAGTACCGGCAACGGCCGCACCGCCCCGTCCAGCACCGTGACCGCGAACGCCCGGCCGTCCGGCAGGGCGGCCGCCAGCACGCCCTCGGCGCCGTCCTTCGCGACGAGCCCCGGGACCGCCTCGGCGAGCCGGGTGACCGACCGGTCGGTCCCGCCGACCCACCACGGGTGCGCCCGCATCGCGGCGGCGACCCGCCCCTCCGGGGTCCCGGGAGCGGCGACGGCGATCCGGCCGAACGCGCGGGCCAGCCCGGCCGGGGTGCAGCCGAACAGCGGTGCGCCGCAGCCGTCGACGGTGGTGACGTGCGGGTCGACGCCGGTCAGGTCGGCGATGGTGGCCCTGACCAGCTGTTGCAGCGGGTGCCCCGGATCCCGGTAGCCGCGGACCGGCCAGCCGGCGGCGACGCAGCAGGCGAGCATCGCGGCGTGCTTGCCGGAGCAGTTCTGCAGCAGCGGCGACGGCGCGGTGCCCGCGGCCCGCGCGATCGCCGCGGCCTCGGTGCCCAGCGGGAGGTCCGGGGTGTTGTCCAGGTCGGCGTCGGTGAGCCCGGCGCCGTCCAGGATCCGGCGGACGCCCGCGACGTGTCCCGGTTCGCCGGAGTGCGAGGCGCAGGCCAGCGCGAGCAGCTCGCCGTCGAGATCCAGCCCGGCGCGCAGCATCGCGACCGCCTGCACCGGCTTGAGCGCGGAGCGGGGGAGGAACGGGGTGTCCGCCCCGCCCCGCCCCGGTAGCGGGGCGCCGTCCGGACCGACGACGGCGAGGATGCCCAGGTGCACCGACTCGACCTCACCCGCCCGCTCGACGTGGGCCAGCGGGACGGCGCCGGCGAGGACGGGCGGGACGGCACTACCGGTGGGGCGCACGGGACGACGCTACGTCGTCGACCGCCGGGTGCCGCGCCGGCGGTCGGCGCCGGCCGACACGGTCCGGCGGCGGCCGGGATGTGGCTGGTCGGGCGGCGGTGGCGGGTCCGGCGTGGCCCCGGCGCCGTCGTCAGGCGGGCGGCGGGCCCAGCCGCGGTGCGCGCTCCAGCTCGGCCGACGGCCGGACCGGCGCCGGCCCGTAGGCGTTGCGCCGGGCCGACCGCTTCCGGACCGCCGGGATCCGGGACAGCAGCCGCAGGAACGACGGCGGGGTGACCGGCCGGCCGCGCTCGCGGGCCCGGGCGACGGTCCGTTCCACCCGGACCTGCTGGTCCTGCACGGTGACGATGGCCGGTTCCCGGTCGGCCTGGACCGCGGCCAGCACGTCCGGGCCGGGGACGCCGCCGCCGCGCAGGGCCGGGACGAGCCGGTCCGCCGCGGCGAGCGCGTCCTGGCAGGCCATCAGGATCCCGTTGCCGCCGACCGGGGAGATGACGTGCGCGGCGTCGCCGATCAGCAGCAGCCCGGCCCGGTGCCAGACCGGCACCCGGGGAGATGTCCACCGACAGCAGCGTCGCCGCGGAGAGATCGGGGAGCAGCGCGGTCCGGTCGGCCAGCCACGGCACCCGGGTCCCGACCTCGCGCCGGACGTACTCCACACCGCGCTCGCGGAGCTCGGCGTACCCGCCCTTGGGCAGTGACAGCCCGACCTGCCAGCGCCCGGTCACCCGCGGGTCCGGCGGGTCACCGGCGGGTACCGGGCCGCCGAGCAGGCCGACGTAGTGCCGTTCGCCGAAGAAGAGATCGACGTCGGCGTCCGGCGGATCGGTGGCGTACTGCGGCAGTGCGAACCACAGAAGGTCGGTGGTGGCGCCCTGGGACTGCGCGGTCAGCCCGGCCAGGCCGCGGATCGTGGAGAACCGGCCGTCCGCGGCGACCACCAGCCCGGCCGGGATCTCCTCGCCGTCGCGCAGCTGGACGCCGCGCACCGGATCGTCCGCGGTCCCGGTGCCGAGCAGCCCGGAGACGCCAAAGCCGGTGCGCAGCTCGAAGGTCTACAGGGTGGCGGCCTCGGCGGCCAGGAAGTGCAGGAACCGGGCCTGCGGCATCAGCGCGACGTAGTTGTAGGGGGTGTCGAGCAGGCCGTAGTCGGAGGTGGGGGCCCGGCCGCGCGGGGTCCGGAAGCGGAACTGGAGGGCCTTGATGTGCGGCAGTTCCAGCAGTCGTCCGGCCAGGCCGAGCCGGTCGAGCAGCTCCAGGGTCCACGGGTGCAGCGAGTCGCCGCGGAAGTCGCGGTCGAAGTCGTGGTGGCGCTCCAGCAGCGTCACCGGCATGCCGGCGCGGGCCAGCAGGTAGGCCAGCAGCATCCCGCCGGGGCCGCCGCCCGCGACGACGGTCCGGACCGGTGTGTTCACGCCCGCAAAATTAGCTTGCTGAGCGAGTGTCTCGTTCGTCGAGAGAGTTGAACCGGGGCAGTGGCCGCCGGCACAGGAAGGTCCGGGCCGGCGGCGGGTTGCGCCACTCGGTGGCGGTCTCGACGACCTCGTCGAAGTGCGCGTCGAGCAGCGCCCGCAGGTCACGCACCCGGTTCGGCAGCGCCATCCAGGTGATGATCATGCTCAGCACCCCGTCCGGGACCAGCCGGCGTGCGATCACCCCCATCACCCGCATCCGGAGGGCCTGCGGGAAGACCGCCCACGGCAGGGTGGAGACGAACGCGTCCACCCGCTCGATGCTGGCGTCGTCGAGGATCCGGTCCAGATCGGCGACGTCGCCCTGCACGACCTCCAGCCACGGCTTGTGCGCCCGCAGGTGGGCGACCAGCTCCTCGTCGATCTCGATCGCGAGGTAGCGGGCGTCCGGGCCGAGCCGGGCGCGGATCGGCTCGGCCAGCACGCCGGGCCCGGCGCCCAGCTCGACGACCACGCCGTTCGTCCCCTGTGGGACGACCTGGGCGAGCTGCCTGCAGAGCCGGCGACCGGTCAGGAACGGGGTCGCCAGCTGGTCCATCTTGGAGAAGGACCGCTTGAGGAACACGGTGTGGTCGGGGCGCGCCATGGGGATATCGTGGCATGTCGGGTGGCCCGGCCACCGGGCGTGCGGGTGACCGTGGCGGAGCATCGCCTCTCCCGGCGGGAGCGTCCCGTGCGGACGTGCCGCAGCAGGACGGCCACTCGGTCCAGGAACCCGGATCCCCGCCGGAGGTGCCGGAGACGACACCGGCCGCCCTTCCGAAGGAAGGACGGCCGGTGTGAACAATGGTGCGCCGTCAGGGACTCGAACCCCGAACCCGCTGGTTAAGAGCCAGCTGCTCTGCCAATTGAGCTAACGGCGCATGTGGAATTGTCGTGCGTGCGCCGTCAGGGACTCGAACCCCGAACCCGCTGGTTAAGAGCCAGCTGCTCTGCCAATTGAGCTAACGGCGCGTATTCATTTAGGGTGTCCGCCGGACCCGGGCGACTGCGACCCCGGAAAGCTAGCAGCAGACATTCCGGGGTCGATCGCCAGGTCGGCAACCGGGTGAGTGACGGGACTTGAACCCGCGGCCCCCTGGACCACAACCAGGTGCTCTACCAGCTGAGCTACACCCACCATGCGGACTCTCCCGGCCGTGGCCGGAAGCGCTGATACAGCATAGCCCCCGGGCCGGGCCCGGCCGCGCGGGGGTTCGTTCAGGCCTGCGCACCGCCCCCGGCCTGCGGATCCGCCCCGCCGGCGACGTCGGCGACGGACGCCGCGGCGGCCTGCGCCTGCTCGGTGGTCGGGCCGGGCGGGGCGACGAACAGCGCCTTGCGGTAGTACGCCAGCTCCCGGATCGACTCCTGGATGTCGGCGAGGGCGCGGTGCGCCAGGCCCTTCTCCGGCTTCGCGTAGAACACCCGCGGGAACCAGCGCCGGGCCAGCTCCTTCACCGAGCTGACGTCGATCATCCGGTAGTGCAGGTAGCCGTCGAGCTCGGGCATGTCGCGGGCCAGGAACCCGCGGTCGGTCGCGATCGAGTTGCCGGCCAGCGGCGCGCTGCGGGCGTCCGGGACGTGCGCCCGGATGTAGTCGAGCACCCGTTGCTCGGCCTCCTCCAGGGTCACCGTCGCCCGGCGGACCTCCTCGGTCAGCCCGGAGCGGGCGTGCATGTCGCGCACCACGTCCGGCATCCCGGCGAGCTTCTCCTCGTCGCAGCTGATCACGACGTCGACGCCGTCGCCCAGCACGTTCAGGTCGCCGTCGGTGACCAGCGCAGCGATCTCGATGAGCGCGTCCTTGCCGAGATCGAGCCCGGTCATCTCGCAGTCGATCCACACCAGCCGGTCCGTCATCGGTGCAGACTATGTGACTTCCGTTCGGGTGGCGCGCGCCTCGCGGTGCGCGTCCGCGTGAGTGCCCTACGCTGCGGGTCCGTGACCTCCGACACCCCAGCCAGCCCCGACTCCCCGGCCCGGACGGTGGCCGCCGGCTACGCCACCGAGGGCGCCGCGCTCGAACTCGGCACGGTGCTGGTGGACGGCGTCTGCGATCCGGAGGCCCGGGTCCGCATCCCGCTGGCGACGCTGAACCGGCACGGCCTGGTCGCCGGGGCGACCGGCACCGGCAAGACGAAGACGCTGCAGGCGCTCGCCGGCCAGCTCTCCGATCACGGCGTGCCGGTGCTGCTGGCCGACGTCAAGGGTGACCTGTCCGGGATGGCCCGCCCCGGCGAGCCGAACGACAAGATCGACGCCCGGTCCCGGGACACCGGCGACGACTGGACGCCGACCGCCTACCCGGTGCAGTTCCTGTCGCTCGGCGACGGCGGGATCGCGGTGCCGGTCCGGGCGACGATCACCGACTTCGGACCGATCCTGCTGTCCAAGGTGCTCGGGCTCAACGCCACCCAGGAGTCCACCCTGGGGCTGATCTTCCACTGGGCCGACCAGCGCGGGCTGCCGCTGCTGGACACCAAGGACCTGCGGGCGGTGATCACGCACCTCACCTCGGACGAGGGCAAGGCCGAGCTGAAGGGGATCGGCGGGGTGTCGGCGGCCACCGCCGGGGTGATCCTGCGCGCGCTGGTGAACCTGGAGGCGCAGGGCGGCGACACGTTCTTCGGGGAGCCCGAGTTCGATCCGGCCGACCTGATGCGCGTGCTGGACGGCAAGGGCGTCGTGACCCTGCTGCAGCTCGCCGAGCGCGCCGCCCAGCCGGTGCTGTTCTCGACGTTCCTGATGTGGCTGCTCGCCGAGCTGTACGAGGAGCTGCCCGAGGCGGGCGACCTGGACAAGCCGAAGCTGGTCTTCTTCTTCGACGAGGCGCACCTGCTGTTCGCCGATGCGTCGAAGGCGTTCCTGGAGCGCATCGAGCAGACCGTGAAGCTGATCCGGTCCAAGGGCGTCGGGGTGTTCTTCTGCACGCAGCTGCCCACCGACATCCCGAACGACGTGCTGTCCCAGCTGGGCGCGCGGGTGCAGCACGCGCTGCGCGCGTTCACCCCGGAGGACCAGAAGGCGCTCACCCGGACCGTCAGGACCTACCCCCGGTCCGACGTCTACGACCTCGAGTCGGCGCTGACCTCGCTGGGCACCGGCGAGGCGATCGTCACGGTGCTCTCCGAACGCGGCGCGCCGACCCCGGTCGCCTGGACCCGGCTGCGGGCTCCGCGGTCGCTGATGTCCGCGATCGGCGACGACGCGGTGCGCGAGTCCGCCGCCGGGTCGCCGCTGCAGCCGAAGTACGGCGAGGCGATCGACCGGGACTCCGCCTACGAGCAGCTGACCCAGCGGATTGCGGCCGGGCCGGGGGAGGCCGCGACACCGGTCGGCGCGCCGCCGGCGGACGCGGCCCCGCCGCCCCCGCCGGAGCCGTCCGGCGGGTTCCTGTCGAAGATCGGTGACTTCCTGTCGTCGCCGACCGGGCGGCAGATCACGAACACGGTGACCCGGGAGATCACCCGGAGCCTGTTCGGGACCCGCCGGCGGCGCTGACCGCCTGCTCTCCGGTGCGGAAGCCGGCGACGGCGTCCGGGGTGATCTCCGCCATCAGCGCGACGGCGTCGGCCGGGGCCAGGTCGAGCATCAGCACCGATCCGGGACCGGCCGCCGTGGTCGCCTCCAGGGTGAGCACGCCGGCCCGGCGCTGGAACCGGCTCTGCCGGATCCGCCAGCCGATCACGCCGTCGCGGCGCAGCGCCGACGTCGTCCGGACCAGCGAGCCGTGCCGGGCGACCAGATAGCGTGCGTCGAGCCGGTGCCCGAGCGCCCGGTAGCGGTCCAGCCCGAGCGGCACCGCGGCGAGCAGCAGCAGCACCGCGACGACCACCGGCCACACCGGACCGCCCAGGTAGGCGACGACGCCCGCGGCGACCGGCAGCGCCAGCGCAGGGACGGTCGCGCGGACCAGCCGGCGGGTGCGCGCCGTGGCGGGATGCGCCCGCAGTGGCCCGGAGGTGATCGTGGCTTCCGCGCGGGCCGCGGTCGCCGCGACCTCGTGTGCGCGGTCCCGGCGGACCGGTGGGCCGATCGCCCCGCCACCGGTCTCCTCGCCGCCCGCCCCGGCCAGCCCGACCGTGAGCACGCCGGCCTGGGCGCCACGCCCGATCGCCCGGACCAGCAGCGGCTCGGTCACCGTGACCCCGCGCAGACGCTGCTCGGACACCGACAGCGAGCGCCGGGTGAGCAGCCCGCGGCGGACCCGCAGGGTGCCCTCCGGCTCCCGGGTCAGCCGGAAGCCCCACCAGCGTTCGACGAACAGCACGATCGAGCCGGCGACCATCACCGACAGCAGCACCGCCACGCCCAGCAGCGCCGACAGCCAGATCGGCGCGGTGGTCAGCTCACCGGTGACGGCGTCGGCGCCGGGCAGCGTGCGCGGGTCGATGTTCGCCTCCCGCAGCAGGTTCCAGCCTGCCCCGGCGAGCGCACCGATGGCGGCCAGCGAGCTGACGGTCAGCGGGGCGTAGCGCAGCGACGACCAGTCGATCCGGTCGATCTCCTCGGCCGGTTCGGCGTCCGGTCCGGTGCCGGGTGCCGTCCCCGGCCCGGTGTCCGGATCGGACCGGGTGAGCAGCTCGCGGCGCAGACGTTCGGCCTCACCGGTGCTGACGGCGTCCAGATCGAGACCGGAGTCCGATCCGGCGCTCTGCCCGGAGCCGACCTTGACCACGCTCAGCCCGGCCAGCCGGTGCAGCAGCGGAGCGGTGAGATCGACGGTCCGGATCCGGTCCCGCGGGACCGAGCGGCGCTGCCGGTTCAGCAGACCGCTGTGCAGCTCCACCCGCTCCGGGGTGATCCGGTAGCGGGTGGTCCGCCAGCGGATCACCCCGGCCCCGACGGCGAGCAGTGCGATCCCGGCGGCGATCCACAGCTGGGTGGCGCTGCCCCGCCCGGCGCCGAAGATCAGCAGCGCGATCACCGCCGGGGCGAGCTTGACCAGGGCGGTCGCCGGGGCGACGAGCAGCATCATCGCGGGCAGCCGACGCCAGCCGTCGTCCTGGGCGGGGGGTGCGGCGGGCAGTCCGGCCGGGGTCGGGTAGCGCGCCCAGGGCGGCGGGATGCCGGCGGTCTCCCGGTGCGCGGGCGCCGCGCCCGGGCGGCCCGGGGGCAGTCCGTGCACGACAGGTGCGCCCGGGCGCGGGTAGGCCGGTGCGGACGTCGGCCCCGGCGGGGTGCCCGGGTCGGGCACGGCGGGTGCCGGGTGGGGCCGGTCGCCGTCGCCCGGGGTGGCGGGTGCCGGGCCGGGCCGGGCGTTGTCGTCCCACGGCACGGCCGGCCCCGGCACGGCCGGCCCCGGCACGGCCGGGCCCCGGTGCTCGCGCTCGCTCACGTCGCGTCCCCGGGGTGGCGGCCGGTCGTCTCGGTCAGCCGCCGGGCCAGCTCGCGGGCCTCGTCGGCGTCCAGCCCGGCGATCCGGACCGGACCGCGGGCGGACGCCGTCGTCACCGTCACCGTCG
Source organism: Pseudonocardia sp. NPDC046786 (assembly GCF_040645415.1). Classification (NCBI taxonomy): domain Bacteria; kingdom Bacillati; phylum Actinomycetota; class Actinomycetes; order Pseudonocardiales; family Pseudonocardiaceae; genus Pseudonocardia; species Pseudonocardia sp. NPDC046786. The sequence continues at coordinate 49,093 of NZ_JBEYYF010000021.1, forward strand.
CCACCCGCAGCGCCTGCTGCAGTGGGCCGTGCTCGGTGTCGACGGTCTGTACCCGGGGGATGGGCGCGATCCGCCACTCCCGGACCAGCCAGCCGGACCGGTGGTAAACGGCCTCGTCGGTGACCTCCCAGCGGTGCAGCCGGTAGCGCAGGGTCGGCACCACCAGTGTCCCGGCGAGCATCCACAGCACGGTCAGCGTGATCGTCGCGATCAGCAGCCCGTGCCACGGCGCCGCGGGCAGCAGCGACCAGGCGACGCCCTGCCCGACCAGCAGCACGACCGGCGTCGGCACCGCACGCAGCCGCCACCACCAGATCGCGCGCGGACTCACCCGGTTCGCGGGCGGGCGCAGTGGAAGCGGGAGCGCGCCGGCGTCGGCGGCGTCGCCGGTCGTGAGTGGGCCGGTGGCGGTCATGCCCCCACTCTGCCGAACGCGGGCGGGGAGGGCATGTGGCCGCGCCGTCCGGCACGGTGCCGTGTCCGAAAGTGGGGTGGGTGCTCATCGGACGGGAGCGCTCAGGTCGTGGACGACGCTGTCGCCGACCGTCGTCGCGGCGTAGTGCTCGGCGACCCATGCGGCGATCGCAGGGCCGGTGCCGCGCTCGCCGCCGGGCCCGCCGTCGCCGCCGTCGACGAACCAGCGGATCTCGCCGTGCTCGACGTACTGCTGGAACTGCTCGAGGGTGGGGTAGGCGTCGCCGCCGGACCAGCCGCCGATCGCCAGCACCGCGGTGTCGCCGCCGGCGGCGAGCATCATCGACGCGGCCCGCTGCGAGCCGATCGTCGCGGCCGCCCAGCGGGCGTCGCCCGCGGTGCGCAGCAGCTCGGTGAGCTCCGTGCCGGTCGCGGCCTCCCCGGGCCCCGCGCCCCGAGTGCCGCCGTCCGGTCCGCTGCCGGTGCCCTCCGGCATCCCGCCGTCAGCGCGGATCCCGTCAGCGCGCATCCCGCCACCGCCCGGGCCCGCTCCGCCGCTCGGCATCCCACCGGGCCCGCCACCCGCACCGGCCACCTCGGGCCCGGCCGACGGCGTCGAACCGGTGTGCGTGGTCGCGGCGGTCTGCACTGCGTAGGCGGCCGGCGCGGCGGCCCCGGCGAGTACCGCGACGCCGAGCACCACCGCGAGCACCCGGCCCGGCCGGACCAGGCGGGACGGGAGCAGCAGCGCCGCGGCGGCGAGCAGCCCGGCGACCAGCACCACCCACCGCAACCAGGGCAGGAACTCCGGGGACCAGCCCAGCATCACGAACGCCCACACCGCGGTGACCGCCGTCGCGGCCGCGAGCACGGCCCGCGACCACCGCGGGGCACCCGGTCCGAGCAGCGTCCGACCGCCGATCGCGACCAGCGCCGCGATCCCGGGTGCCAGCGCCACCGCGTAGTACGGGTGCACGATCCCGCCCATGAGGCTGAACACCAACACGGTGACCAGCGTCCAACCGCCCCACAGCAGCAGCGACGCCCGGACCGGATCGGTACGGGGCGCCCGCCCGCGTGCCACCAGCGCGGCAACGAGCAGCAGCAGCGCCGCCGGCAGCAGCCAGGACACCTGGGTGCCGAACGCCGCCCCGAACATCCGCAGCAGGCCCGGCTCCCCGCCGAACGACCCGCCCCCGCCGCCACCCGGGCCGCCGCCCGCGCCACCGACGATCCGGCTCAGGCCGTTGTAACCGAGCGCCAGGCCGAGCGGGGTGTTGTCGCCCGACCCGCCGATCCACGGGCGCGCGTCCACCGGCCACAGCGCGACCGTCAACAGCCACCATCCGGCACCGGCGACGATCCCGGCCGCGCCGGCCACCAGCTGCCACGATCTGCGCCACAACCCGCCCGGCGCCGCGCACAGGTACGCCAGGGCCAGTCCGGGCAGCACCAGGAACGCCTGCAACGACTTGGTCAGGAAGGCGACCCCGATCACCAGCCCGGCGGCCACGATCCAGCGGGTGCGGCCGTCGTCGACACCCCGGACGACCAGGTACGCCGCGGCCACCAGCAGCAGCGTGAGCAGCGCGTCCGGATTGTCGAAGCGGAACATCAGGGCGGCGACCGGGGTGAGTGCCAGCAGCGCCCCGGCGAGCAGCCCGGCGCCGTGCCCGGACACCCGGCGGACCGCCGCGTACAGCAGCCACACCGCGGCGACCCCCATCAGCGCCTGCGGCACCAGCAGCGACCACGGGCCGAAGCCGAACAGCCGGGCCGCGATCTCCATCGGCCACAGCGACGCGGGCGGCTTGTCGACGGTGATCCCGTTCGACGGGTCGAGCGAGCCGAACAGGAACGCCGTCCAGTCGTTCGCCCCGGCCTGCACCGCGGCGGCGTAGAACGAGTTCGCGTAGCCGGACGCGCCCAGGTTCCACAGGTACAGCAGACCGGCGCCGACGAGCAGGGCGATCAGCGCGATCGGTTCGCGGCGCCGCCGGCGCGGCGGGGGCGCCGGATCGGCGGCGGTCGCGGGATCGCGGTCGAGGGTGGTCGTCATCGGAGCGCAGCCTCCGTCGGGGCGGTGGTGCTCGCCGGGCGGAACACCCACGAGCGGAACAGGACGAAGCGCAGCACCGTCGCCACCAGGTTCGCGGCGACGATCACCGCGGCCTCGGCGGCGAGCTGTGCGCCCGCGGCCAGCACGCCCAGCAGGGCGAGCGCACCGGTGGTCAGCGCGAGGCCGAGGCCGAACACGATCAGCCCCTGGAACTGGTGGACGGCCAGCCGGTCGCGGCCGCGTACGCCGAAGGTGAACCGGCGGTTCGCGGCGGTGTTCAGGACGGCGCAGAGCAGCAGCGCGACGACGTTCGCCGCGATCGGCCCGAGCACGCCGCGCAGCGCGAGGAACAGCGCCACGTTCGCCACCGTCGAGACGACGCCGACCGCGGCGAAGCGGGCCAGCTGCACCGGCAGGCCACGCGGCACGCCCGGGACCCGCGCCGGGTCGGCCCGGCCGGGCCGGGTGCCGATCTCCGCGAGCGGCAGCGTCCCGGTGGCCAGCGCCCGCCCGAGCCGCCAGACGCCCTTGAGGTCCTCGATCGCGGTCGGCACGATGTCCACCCGCGAGTCCGGGTCGTCCACCCAGTCCACCGGGACCTCGTGGATGCGCAGGCCCGCCCGCTCGGCCAGCACCAGCAGCTCGGTGTCGAAGAACCAGCCGGCGTCCTCGACCAGTGGAAGCAGCCGGCGCGCGACGTCGGACCGGATCGCCTTGAACCCGCACTGGGCGTCGGAGAACCGGATGGCGAGCGCACCGCGCAGGATCAGGTTGTAGCCGCGCGAGACGATCTCCCGCTTGAGGCCGCGGACGACCCGGGAGCCGCGGCCGAGCCGGGTGCCGATCGCCAGGTCCGAGTGCCCGGACACCAGCGGCGCGACCAGCGGGAGGAGGGCGTCGAGATCGGTGGACAGGTCGACGTCGCAGTAGGCGAGCACGTCGGCGTCCGAGGTGGACCAGACCGCCTGCAGCGCGTGGCCACGGCCCTTGCGCTCCAGCCGGACCGCGCGGACCCCGGGGATCTCGGCGGCCAGCCGGCGCGCGATCACCGGCGTGGCGTCGGTGCTGGCGTTGTCGGCGATGGTGATCCGGAAGGTGTAGGGGAACCCGGCCGTCAGGAAGGCGTGCAGCCGGCGGACCGACGGCTCCAGGTCGGTCTCCTCGTCGAACACCGGGACGACGATGTCCAGCACCGTGCGCGCGGGACCGTCGTCGACGGGGAGCCGGTCCTCGCCCGGCGGGCGGATGCCGGTCGGCGGACCGGTCACGACTGGGGTCATGGCCGCAACCGTCGTCCCCGGCGCTGTCGTGATCATGTGGTCGACCTGTGCGCCGGCTGTGCGTGCCGCATCGCCGGCTGCGACGCCGGTCACGACGCATCCCCGGACAGGTCGTAGAGGGTGACGCCGTCGACCGTGCGGGCCGGGAAGGTCGCCTCCACCCAGGCGGCGATCTCGGCGGCGGCGTCGCTGCCACCCGAAGCGGAACCGGTGCGGCCGGCGCCGCCGACGAACCAGTGCACCCGGCCCTCGGCGACCATCGACCGGAACAGGTCGAGCGTGGGGTAGGGATCGGTGCCGTTGAACCCGCCCAGCGCGAGGACCGGGCGGCCGGACGCGAGCTGGTACCCCGCGGCCTGGTTGGAGCTCACCGCGGCGGCCGCCCAGGTGTAGGAGTCGGCGTCGTCCTGGAGCAGGGTGGTGACCCGGGCGGACGGGGTGGGGGCGCTCAGGATGCCGCCCGGGCCGCCGGATCGGAGGCCGCCGCCCGGAAGACGGCCGCCCCCGGGGCCGGAGCCGCCACCGGTGCTGCCGCTGCTGCCGGTGCCGGTGCTGCTGCCGCCAGCCTGCCCGGTGGTGCTGCCGGTCCCGCCGGCACCGGTGCCGCTCGCGCCCGGCCCGGCGGTGCCGTTCGCGCCCGGCCCGGCGGTGCCGCTCCCGCCCGGCCCGGCGGTGCCGTTTGCGCCCGGCCCGGCGGTGCCGCTCCCGCCCGGCCCACCCATGCCGAGCCCGCCCCGACCCACCGGTCCGCCGCCGTACCCGGCGGGCCCGGACGCCGGGATCGCCCCGCTGTGCGTGGTCGCCGCGGTGGCGACCGACCACGCCGCCGTCCCGGCCAGTCCGGCGAGCACGGCCAGCGCGACCACCCCCGGCGGCGAGCACCCGGGGCATCCGGTGCACCCCGGTCAGCGCGGCGGCCGCGAGCAGCCCGCCGAGCACGATCGTCCAGGGCAGCCAAGGCAGCCAGCCCGTCGCGTCCGTGAGCAGAGCAGCGGACCAGAACGCGGTCACCGCGACCGTCGCCGCGAGCAGCACCCGCGACGACGCCGCGGCCCGGTCCCGCCACAGCACGGTGGCGCCGATCCCGACCAGCGCGGCGACGGCCGGGGCGAGCGCGACGGTGTAGTAGCCGTGCACGATCCCGGCCATGAAGCTGAAGGTCAGGCCGGTGACCAGCAGCCAGCCGCCCCACAGCAGCGTGGCGGCGCGCAGCGGATCGGTGCGCGGCGCCCGCCGGGTCCGCCACAGCAGCACCCCGAGCAGCAGCAGCGCCGCGGGCAACAGCCAGGACGCCTCGCCGCCCATCTCCGATCCGAACAGCCGCAGGATCCCGGTCTCGCCCCAGCCGCCGTTCCCGCCGACCGAGCCGACCTCGTCGCCGGTCAGCCGGCCCAGGCCGATGTAGCCGAACACCAGCTCCAGCACGCTGTTGGTCTGCGAGCCGCCGATGTACGGGCGGTCCGCGGCCGGCCACAGCTCGACGACCGCGACCCACCAGCCCGCCGGCACCAGCAGCGCGACGCCGGCCGCGAGCAGCGCCCGGATCCGCGGCCACCACGGCACCGGCGCCGCCAGCAGCCACACCAGGGTGAACGCCGGCAGCACCAGGAACGCCTGCAGCATCTTGACCAGGAAGCCGTACCCGACGAGCGCCCCGGCCAGCACCAGCCAGCGGGTGCGGCCCTGCTCGACGGCCCGGGTGAGCGCGTACGCGGCCCCGGTCAGGACCAGTACCAGCGCGGCGTCCGGGTTGTCGAAGCGGAACATCAGCACCGCGACCGGGGTGAGTGCGAGGACCACCCCGGCGAGCAGCCCGGTGCCGGGCCCGGCGACCCGGCGGACGGTCGCGTACAGCAGCGCGACCGAGCCGACGCCCATCAACGCCTGCGGGACCAGGATGCTCCAGCTGCTCAGGCCGAACAGCCGCACCGACAGCCCCATGATCCACAGGGCGCCGGGCGCCTTGTCCACGGTGATGCCGCCCGCCGCGTCCGAGGCGCCGAAGAACCACGCCGACCAGCTCTGCGCACCGGCCTGCGCCGCGGCGGCGTAGAACGCGTTCGCCCAGCCGGACCGGGACAGGCCCCACAGGTACAGCAGCGCCGTCCCGGCGAGCAGGACGGCGAGCGGCAGGTGCCGGAGCCGGTGCGACGGGCTGGGGAAGTGGGCTGGGATGTCCGGACAGACCCGGTCCAGGGTGCTGGTCACGTGCACCGACGCTCGTCGGGCCGGCTGTGCCGCAGCGGTGGCCGACCTGTGCACCGGCTGTGTGTCGGCCGGCGGCACGGAGGACGATGCCCCGATGACCGGGCCCGACCTGCCGACCGTGCGGCTGCTGCTGCGCCCGTGGACGCCGGAGACCGCGGCCGCCGTCGTCGCCGGGGCCCGCCGCGACGGCTGGGCCGCCGACTTCCCCGCGGACGGTGACCGGGTCGTCGCCCGGCTGCTCGCGGACGAGCCGGACGGCCCCGGCTGGGGCCGCTACGGGCACCGGCTGCTGGTGGAACGGGCCAGCGGGCTCGTCGTCGGCGGGGCGGGCCTGTTCCCGGACGGCGACGGCGGGCTGGAGGTCGGCTACGGCGTCGTCGCGTCCCGGCGCGGTCGCGGGTACGCCGTGGAGGCGGCCCGGGCGCTGGTCGAGCTGGCCAGGGCCGGCGGGGTGCGGCGGATCGTGGCCGGCGTCGAGCCCGGCAACGACGCCTCGGTCCGGGTCCTGGAACGGCTCGGCATGCAGCACACCGGCACCGTCGACGGCGTCGACCGGTACGCCCTGCCGTGAACCCGGCCGCGCGCGCACGACGACTAGGGTCGGGACGTGCACCGTCCCCGACTCGTCGCCCTGGACATCGACGGCACGATCGTCGACGGCCGGAACCCGCCGAGCCCGGCCGTGCACGCGGCGATCGCCGCGGCCGCCGAGCACGCCGAGGTGATGCTCTGCACCGGCCGCACGGTGATCGGCGCCGCCGTCGCGCTCGACCAGATCGGGCTCACCGGCGGCGTCACGCTGACCTCGAACGGCGCCGTCGAGATGGACACCGCGTCCCGCGAGGTGCTCTCGGTGGCCCGGTTCGACGTCACCGCCGCCCTGGGCCGGCTGCGCGAGCTGTTCCCGGACGCGGTGTTCGCCGCCGAGCACGTCGGCGTCGGCCAGCGGGTCAGCGGCCCGTTCCCGGACGGCCTGCTGGCCGGCACCGTCACCGAGGTCGGGCAGGACGGGCTGCTGCTCGAACCGACCCCGAAGCTGATCGCCTACTGGCCGGGGCGCACCCCCGCCGAGACCGCGGCCCGGGCCGCCGCGCTCGACGTCGACGGCACCACCATGACCCTCGACCACGAGCTGCCCTGGGTGACGCTGGTCCCGGCCGGGGTGTCCAAGGCGTCCGGCCTGGCCAGGGTGGCCGCCCGGCTGGGCATCGACCGGTCCGAGGTGCTCGCCGTCGGCGACGGCGACAACGACCGCGAGATGCTGCGCTGGGCCGGGCACGGGATCGCGATGGGGCAGGCGCCCGCCGAGGTGCTGGCCGACGCCGACGCGACCACCGGACCGGTCACCGACGACGGCCTCGCCGCCGCGCTGCGCCGGTTCTTCTAGCCGCGCAGGGCGACCGGCGCGGCCGCGACCAGCGGCGTCGTCGGTTCCAGGGCGGCACCGCAGGACGGCGGCCGCGGCGGCAGGCTGCTGTCGCTGCGCACGTCCACCGACCACCGGCGGCCGTCGCGGGCCCGGACGACGACCGGACCGGGACCGTCCACCGGCTGCACGAGCAGCGCGCCGGCGTCGCCGATCCCGGTGTGCTCGCGGACCGCCAGCTCGGCGACCTGCGCGACCGGATCCAGCCCGGCGTGCCCGCGGCAGGACCACGGATCGACGTTGCCGCCGCCCGCCGCCTTGAGCGCGGACAGCGCGCTGCCGGTGTCCAGCCTGCCGTAGGCGTAGCCGGTGGGCAGCACCAGCGCGGTCGGCGCGAACCGGTGCCCGCCCAGGTGCGTGCACTCCCAGACGTCGGCGTCCTCGGCGGCCACCTCCGCGGCCAGCGCCCGCCCGTGCACGGCGCAGCACACGTCGCGCCTGCCGTGCGCGCAGACCAGCATCACCGGATCGGTGACCGGCTCCCCGGCATCGGGCTCGAACGTGATGCCGGCCAGGTCGTCGGTGCTGCAGACGGTGCGGCGGGTCACCCGGGACGCGCCCGGCGCGAGATCGGCGACGTAGACGGTGCGCGCCCCGTCGCAGTCCCGGCCGGCCCGGCCGGTGCGCCGGATCAGCAGCAGCACGACACCGTCGCCGCGCAACCGGTGGAACAGCTCGGTGACATCGGGATCGGGATGTCCGGCGACCGTGCGCGGCCAGGCACCCACGTGCTCCACGGCGACCAGCCGGGGCGCCGCCGGTGCGGTACCGGCGAGCGGTTCGCCTGCCGTGCCGCTCAGGGCCGCGCAACCGGTGCCCGGGCGGCCAGGAGCGGGCGCAGAACCGCGCTGCGCGTCCGTCACCGTCATCGGGACAGTGTAGGGAAGGGCAGCCTAAGTTCAAGACGGGGCAGGCTGCGCCACCCGGTTGGGGGTCACCCCCGCCCGGGCAGCTCCGCCCGCAGGACCTTGCCGGTCTGGTTGCGCGGTAACGCCTCCAGGAAGTGCACGTCCCGCGGGACGGCGAACTTCGCCAGGTCGGAGCGGACCTTCTCGCGGATCGTGTCGGCCGTCACGTCCCCGCCGGGATCGCGCACCACCCACGCGGCGAGCCGCTGGCCGTACTCGTCGTCGTCGACGCCGAGCACGCACGCCTCGCGGACGCCCGGCATGCCGGACACCAGGTCCTCCACCGGCCCGGGGTGCACGTTCTCCCCGCCGGAGACGATCATGTCGTCGGCCCGGCCGGTCAGGAACAGCCTGCCCTGCTCGTCGAGGTGCCCGACGTCGCCGGTGCCGAGCAGCCCGTCGCGCTCCTCCAGGCCCGCCTCGCCGCCGGTGTAGCCGTCGAAGGGCAGGTCGTTGCCCACGAACACCCGGCCCTCGACGCCCGTCCCGGCGGGCTCGTCGTGCTCGTCCAGGATCACCAGCGTGGTCCCGGCCGGGGCGCGGCCCGCGGTGCCGGGCGCGTCGCGCAGGTCCTCCGGCCCGGCGATCGAGACCCAGGAGACCTCGGTGGAGCCGTACAGGTTGTAGAGGCAGTCACCGAACCGGTCCATGAACGCCGTCGCCTGCCCGCCCGGCAGCGCCGAACCGGAGACGGCGACGATCCGCGGGGCGTGCGCCGAACCCCAGCCGTCGGCCCCCGACTCGAGCACCCGCTGCAGCATCACCGGCACCGCGAACACCGTGGTGCAGCGGCGCTGCGCCACCGCGCCGAGGAAACCCTCCGGGGTGAACCGGCGGCGCAGCACGACCGTCGAACCGTGCAGTGCGGCCAGCAGCAGGCCGGCGTTGCCCCAGGTGTGGAACAGCGGCGCGGCGATGTGCACCGGCTCCGCCGCGCGCAGCGGGATCGCCGAGAGGATCGACGCCGCCGGGGCGAGGGTGGACGGGTGCGGCCGCTTGGCGCCCTTCGGGGTTCCGGTGGTGCCCGAGGTCAGCACGATCTGCTTCGACGGCTCCGGCCGGAACGGCAGCTCGCCCGGCCCGCTGCGGGCGATCATCGAGCCGAGATCGTCCAGCGCCCGGTCGCCCGCCGGCCGCGGACCGTCCGGTGTGGACGTCAGCACCACCCGTGGCCCGGCCGGGACGACGTCGAGGAAGTCCTCGTCGGTGACGACGGTGTGCAGCCCCTGCTGCTCCTGTACGCCGCGCAGCTGCTCGGCCGACAGTCCGGTGTTGACCAGGACCACGTCGGCGCCCACCTTGCCGGCGGCGATCATCGCCTCGATCGGGGCGCGGGCGTTGCGGCACAGCACGCCGACCGGCGCACCGGGCCCCGCGCCGGAGTCGAGCAGGGCCAGCGCCAGCCGGTCGGTGCGCTCCTCCAGCTCGGCGTAGGTGGTGACGCCGTCGTCGTCGACGACCGCCAGCCGGTACGGGTGCCGGGCGGCGCCGACCGCGAAGGCCGCGGTGATGCTGTGGCCGTAGCGCACCAGCGCCCGGCCCATGCCGAACAGCCGGCCGGGCCCGACCGGGCGGACCACGCCGGACCGGGCCAGCGCGACACCTGCCCGCGCCGTGCCGCTGCCCAGCTCGTAGGCGGTGCGGGCGGTGCCGGTCAGGTTCCGGATCAGCGGGGAGGCGGCCATGAGCCGCAGTCTCGCAGGCACATCCGGGTGGTCGCCGGACCCGTTGCGGTGATCTGTGTCAGAGGTCACTGGGTGTGTCCGTCATGTTTCGTAGGGTGAATACGAAGTATCTGTCGGTGACCCACCGGTCGCCGCCCTCCCAGCACACACCGTCGGGGATCCTGATGCGTCTGTACCTGCCTGCCCGCACGTCCGCCACCGGCGCGACCCTCGTCCGGGCCGGTCGTCCGGCCAAGGCCATGCCCGGTTTCGGCGGTATCGCCGGTGTCTGCCGGTGCGGCGAGGCCCGGCCCGCCGACGTCCGCACCCTGCCCTGGCGGGACTGTCCGTCCTGCACCCCGCAGCGGGTGCGCGCGGGCCGCTGAGCATGCCGGGAGCGCCGGTTCGTCGTCGACTGCGTCGGTGAGCGGGCCGGGCTGGTGGAGCTCGACTACATCCACCGCAACGCCGAGTTCCAGATCATCGTGCATCCCGGCTTCCAGGGCCGCGGGCTGGCCGCCCGGGCGACCGCCGCCGCCCTCGACCACGCCTTCGGCGTGCTGAGCCTGCACAAGATCTACCTGGTCGTCGACGTCGAGAACCCCCGGGCGGTGCGGGTCTACGAGAAGACCGGTTTCACCGTCGAGGGGACGCTGCGCGAGGAGTACTTCGCCGGCGGGCGCTACCGGGACGCCCACCGGATGGCGATCCTGCAGCGCGAGTACCTCGGCCGGAGCTGAACCGGGCCCCCGGGGGTCCGGACCGGCCGGCGGGGAGGGGGGCCCGCCGGCCGGCCCGGGGAGCGCCTGCCGCGGGCATGCGGCCGGCGTCCGGCGGGTCACCGCCACCCGGGGCGCCGCGGGCCGGGAACCGGCCCGCCGGGGCGGCCGCAGCCGCGTCCACCCGCGTGACGAAGACACCGCCGAACCCTACTCGCCGGTGGTGTCGCCATGTCAACGTATGCCTCGGAGGAGCCTGTGAGCTGCAGAGATCATGACCCTGCCGGTTCGGTTCCGATGTCGCCGTCGGTGTCCTGCCCGGCGTGTCACCGTTGACCGACGACGGCCGGTCCCGGTTCGTGACGGGAGGCCGGACCGGGCGTCCGCGAGTAGGCTCCCCGGCGATGTCCGGATCGTCGTCCACGGGGGACGTGTACCCGATCGACCGGCTCGCGGCGCAGGCCGGGATGACCGTGCGCAACGTGCGCGCGCACCTGTCCCGCGGCCTCGTCCCGCCGGGCGAGATGCGCGGGCGCACCGCCTGGTACGGCCCCGAGCACCTGGCCCGGCTGGAGCTGATCTCCGGCCTGCAGCGGCGCGGGTTCTCGCTCGCCGCGATCGGCGTCCTGATCAACCAGACGCCCTCGGGCAGCGCCGAGGACGCGCTGCGCCTCTACCGCGGGATGCTCGCGCCCTGGCAGCCCGAGGAGCCGGTCGAGATCGACGAGGACGACTTCGCGTGCTGGGCGGGCACCGAGCTGCCCGCGGCGGCGACCGCCCGGCTCGCCGGGTCCGGGCTGGTGGAACGCCCCCGGCCGGGCCGGCTGCGGATCCTGAACCCGTCGATGGTGCGGGCCGGGGCGCACGCCGTCGCGCTCGGGCTGTCGCCGGACGCCGTCGTCGAGGTCGGGGTGCAGCTGCAGGAACGCACCCGGGAGATCGCCGAGGTGTTCGTCGGGCTGTTCCGCGACGAGGTGTGGCGCCGGCACGTCGAGGCCGGGCTGCCGCGCAGCGGCGTCGCCGACCTGCGGACCGCGGTGGAGGCGCTGCAGCCGGTGGCGACCCAGTCGCTGCTCGGCGCGTTCCGGCAGACCATGCAGGAGGCCATGGACGACTTCATCCGGAAGCTGTCCGAGGACCTCGCACCCGCCGACCGGTCATCCGCCGACCGGTAGCTCCACCCCGAACGTGGTCCGGCCGGGCTCGCTGTGCACCGACACCGTCCCGCCGTGCGCGGCCACCACCGCGGACACGATTGCCAGGCCGAGGCCGGTGCCCGCGGTGCCGTTCCCGGCCCGGCTGCGGCCCTCGTCGCCCCGGACGAACCGCTCGAACACCCGCGGTGCCACCTCCGGCGGGATGCCCGGGCCGTCGTCGGTCACCTGCAGCCGCACCCGGTCCGGGGCGGGCCGGTCCAGTTCCACCGTCACCGACGTGCCGGGCGGGGTGTGCGTGCGCGCGTTCGCCAGCAGGTTGGTCACCACCTGGGCCAGCCGGTGCTCGTCGCCGGTCACCGTCACCGGCTCGTCCGGCAGCCGGGGCGACCACCGGTGCTCCTTGCCGGCGACGTGCGCGTCCCCGACGCCGTCGAGCACCAGCCGGGTCAGGTCCACCTCGGTGCGCTCCAGCGGACGGCCCGAGTCCAGCCGGGCGAGCAGCAGCAGGTCCTCGACCAGCGCGCTCATCCGCTCCGCCTGCGAGGAGATCCGGACCAGCGCGTGCGCGGTGCCCGGCGGCACCGGATCGGGTTCCCGGCGGGACAGCTCGGCGTAGCCGCGGATCGCGGCCAGCGGGGTGCGCAGCTCGTGGCTGGCGTCGGCGACGAAGCGGCGCAACCGGGTCTCCGACTCCTGCCGCGCCGCGAGCGCGCCCTCGACGTTGTCCAGCATGTGGTTCAGCGCGGTGCCGACCTGGCCGACCTCGGTCCGCGGGTCCGGATCGGGCACCCGCGCCACCAGGTGCACCTCGCCGCGGTCCAGCGGCAGCGCGCCCACCCCGGCCGCGACGTCGGCGACCCGCTCCAGCGGCCGGAGCTCGCGGCGCACCAGCACCGCCGCCCCCAGCCCGGCCAGCAGCACCGCGCCGCCGAGCACCACGATCTCGGTGACGAGCAGCCGGCTCACCGTGTCGGCCGCGCTGTCCGGCTGCGCGACGAGGTAGGTCGTCGTGCCGTCGGTATAGGCGATCGAGCGGAACGGGCCGGAGGACAGCGTGACGTCGTGCGGGGCGGCGTCGGCCGGGGTGGCCTGCAGCGCGGCGAGATCGTCGGCGGGCACCGCCGTGCTGCCGCCGCGCCGGGCCTGTTCGGCGCGGACGACCCGGTCGTCGCGGAACACCGCGCCCACCGAGTCCGGGCCCTGCCCGGGGCCGAGCAGGAAGCCCTCGTCGGGCGGCCCGGTGCCGGTCTCCGGGCTGCCGCCGTCGGGTGCGGTGCGGTACCCGTCGACGCCCTCCGGCTGCGGGACGACGCCCGCGCCGGGCGGCCGGCCGGTCTGCCGGGCGACGAACCCGTCCAGCGCGACGACGAGCTCCCGGTCCTGCCGGGACGACAGGTAGTGCTCCAGGGAGACCGTCGTCGCGACCCCGATCGCGACGCAGGCCACGGTGAACACCAGCAGCACGGTGAGCACCAGCCGGGCCCGCAGCGAGCGGACCCGGCCCGACATCCGGGTCACGACCACGTCGGTCAGCCCGCCGCCGGCCGCAGCACGTACCCGGCGCCGCGCACCGTGTGGATCATCGGCTGGTACCCGGCATCGATCTTCTTGCGCAGGTAGGAGACGTAGAGCTCGACCACGTTGGACTGGCCGCCGAAGTCGTAGTTCCACACCCGGTCGAGGATCTGTGCCTTCGACAGCACCCGGCGCGGGTTGCGCATCAGGTACCGCAGCAGCTCGAACTCGGTGGCCGTCAGGTCGATCCGGCGGTCACCGCGGCGCACCTCGTGCGCGTCCTCGTCGAGCACCAGGTCGCCGACGACCAGCTCGGAGGAGCGCTGTGCGGCCGCCATCCCGGCCCGGCGCAGCAGCCCGCGCAGCCGGGCGACCAGCTCCTCCAGCGAGAACGGCTTGGTCACGTAGTCGTCGCCGCCCGCGGTCAGCCCCGCGATCCGGTCCTCCACGGCGTCCCGGGCGGTCAGGAACAGCACCGGCACCTCCGGGGTGTCGGCGCGCACCCGGCGCAGCACCTCGACGCCGTCGATGTCGGGCAGCATCACGTCGAGCACGATCGCGTCCGGTCGGAACTCGCGCGCCAGCCGCACGGCGGTGCCGCCGTCGCCCGCGGTGCGGACCTCCCAGCCCTCGTAGCGCAGCGCCATCGACAGCAGGTCCGACAGGGTCGCCTCGTCGTCCACCACCAGCACCCGGATCGGGCTGCCGTCGGCGCGGACGAGCGCGCCGTCGCGCGGAGCCCGGGTGGTCACCTCGGTCATGCTAGGAGCACATCGCAGGAACCTGTGGACCGGCTGTGCGCGGGCTGTCCGGCGGCTGCGACTCCCGCGGCGGGGCCGCGCCGGACGCCGCTGTCAGCGCGCGCGCCAGTAGCCGGTCGCGTAGACCGCCCGGCGGTCGAATCCGCGGTCGGCGATCAGGTGCCCGCGCAGCTCCTTCACCGCCGCGGACTCGCCGGAGAGCCACGCCTGACCGGGTCCGTCCGGCAGCGTGACCGCGCGGACCGCGTCGACCAGCGGCGTGCCGGCCGGGGCGTCGCCCCGGTGCACCCAGTCGACGACGGCCGTCCCCGGGAGCCGCTGCTCCTCACCGGCGTCGGCGACCTCCAGCACGGCCCGCACCGGGACCGCCGGATGGTCCGCGGCGAGCGTCTCCAGCACGGTGGCGACGGCGGGCAGCGCGGACTCGTCGCCGATGACGAGATGGTGCTCGGCGTGCGGGTCGGGCTCCCAGCGCCCGCCCGGCTCGGACACCCCGACCCACGCCCCGGGTGCGGCCGCGACCGCCCACGCCGCGGCCGGCCCGTGCCCGGCGTGCACCACGAAGTCCACGTCCAGCTCGCCGTGCTCGCCGGTGTCGGGGGAGAAGTGGCGGACCGTGTAGGTGCGGATCGCGGGACGGGCCTCACCGGCCGGCCATACCGGTCCGCCGGTGCTCGCCCGGGGCACCGCGGGCCGCTCCTGGCCCTCGACCGGGAAGAACATCTTGATCCGGCGGTCCGGGCCGTGCCCGGGGAAGCCGGCCAGCTCCTCGCCGGTGAGGGTGACCCGGATCATCGCGGGCGTGATCCGCTCGGTGCGGGCGACCTGCAGCAGGCGGGGGGCGGTCGTGCTCATGGCGGTCCAGTCTCCCGGACTGCGCACCTCGGCCCGCTACCCGGTCCGCCGACCCAGCCCGGCCAGCCCGGTCCAGGCGACCTCCATCAGGTACTCGGTCGCCTGCTCGGCGGTCACGGCGTCGTCGTCGTCCTGGCCGCGCCACACCGCGAGCCGCTCGCAGGCGCCGACGATCACCTGCGCCCAGCCGGTCAGCCGTTCCGGTGCGGTGCCGGGGACCTGCGCGGCGAGCAGCGCGGCGATGAACTCGGTCTGCTGGGCGCGGATCTCCTCCAGCGCAGTGTCGGCGACCCCGGGCTCGGAGCAGAACAGCCGCCAGGCGGGCGCCCGCCGGTCCAGGTAGGTGAAGAACGCCAGCGTCCCGTCGCGCAGCATCGACTCCGGATCGGTCGCGCCGGCGGCCGCGGCCGCCACCACCTCCAGCAGCTCCGCCCTGGCCCGCGCGATCGCGGCGAGCAGCAGCCCCTCCTTGGAGCCGAAGTGCGTGTAGAGCACCGGCTTGGTGACACCGACCCGCTCGGCGACGGTGTCCATCGAGGTGGCGGCGTATCCGCGCTCCCCGAAGACGGCGACGGCGGCGTCCACGATCTGGCGTTCCCGCTCGGCCCGCGGCACCCGGCGCCGCGCGTTCGGGGCGGTCCGCGAGGTCATGGCGCGGACGCTACCGGCAGTAGGTTACCCGTGGTATGTTACCGGTGGTAACACGCCTTTGTCGGAGGTCGCATGTCCGGGCAGCAGGTCGAGACGCTGATCGTCGGGAGCGGGTTCGCCGGGCTGGGCGCGGCCGTCCGGCTGGACCGGGCGGGCCGCCGGGACTGGCTGCTGCTGGAGAAGGCGGACACCCTCGGCGGCACCTGGCGGGACAACGCCTACCCCGGCTGCGCCTGCGACGTCGAGTCGCACCTGTACTCGTTCTCCTTCTTCCCGAACCCGGACTGGACCCGCACCTTCGCCCGTCAGGCCGAGATCCGCAGCTACCTGGAGGACGTCGCCGACCACCACCGGCTGCGTGGCCGGATCCGGTTCGGCGCGCACGTCACCGGCGCGGAGTGGGACGGCACCGGCTGGGACGTCCGGCTGGCCGACGGCTCCGCGCTGCGCGCCCGTTACGTGATCTTCGGGACCGGCGCGCTGCACGAGCCCGCGGTGCCCGAGATCGAGGGCCTCGACCGGTTCGCCGGCACCGCCTTCCACTCCGCGCGCTGGCCGCACGGCGAGGACCTGCACGGCAGACGGGTCGCGGTGATCGGGACCGGGGCCTCGGCGATCCAGTTCGTGCCCGCCGTCGCCCCCGGTGTCGAGCACCTCACGCTCTTCCAGCGCACCGCCCCGTGGGTGCTCCCCAAGCCGGACAAGCCGATCCGCGACCGCACCCGGCGGGCGTTCCGCCGGGCCCCCTGGCTGCGCGCCGGGTACCGGGCCGCGCTCTACTGGCGGCACGAGGCGATGGTGCTCGGCTTCATGCACCCGCGCCTCATGGAGCTCGCCGAGCGGGTCGCCCGGCTGCACCTGCGCCGGGTGTTCGCCGGCGACCCGGAGCTGCGCCGCACCGTCACCCCGGACTTCACGATGGGCTGCAAACGGGTCCTGATGAGCAACGACTACTACCCGGCCCTGCGCCGGGGCAACGTGACGGTCGAGACCGCCGGCATCGCGCGGATCACCGAGCGCGGCGTCGTCACCGCGGACGGCGTGCTGCACGAGGTGGACACGATCGTCTTCGGCACCGGGTTCCGGGTCGGCTCCTCGGCCGGGGCCGGATTGGGCCGGATGGCGATCACCGGGCGCGACGGCGTCAAGCTGTCCGACGTGTGGCGGGACGGCGCGCAGGCGTTCCACGGCACCACGATCGCCGGCTTCCCGAACCTGTTCACCGTCGTCGGGCCGAACACCGGGCTCGGGCACAGCTCGATGGTGCTCATGATCGAGTCGCAGCTGAACTACGTGCTCGACGCGATGGCGCTGGTCGACCGCAACCGCGCTGTCGCCATCGACACCCGGGCCGACGTGCAGGAGGAGTACAACGCCGAGCTGCAGCGCAGGCTCGGCGCCGCGGTCTGGGGATCCGGCGGCTGTGCCTCCTGGTACCTCGACGGCGACGGCCACAACCGCACCCTGTGGCCCGGCTACACGTTCACCTTCCGCAACCGGACCCGCCGGGTCGATCCGGCTGCGCACGAGCTGGTCGCCTAGCGTGGCCCGCCGTGCACGTCTACGCGCTCGGCATGACCACCCGTTTCCGCGGGATCACCGTCCGGGAGGGGCTGCTGCTGCACGGCCCGGCCGGCTGGGGTGAGTTCTGCCCCTTCCCCGAGTACGACGACCGCGAGGCGCTCGGCTGGCTGGCCGCGGCCCGGGAGGCGGCCGACGACGGCTGGCCGGAGCCGGTGCGCGACCGGGTGCCGGTCAACTGCACCGTCCCCGCCGTCGGGCCGGAGCACGCGCAGCGGATCGTGCGCGCCTCGGGGGCGACGACGGTGAAGGTGAAGGTCGCCGAGCCGGGCGCGCCCGCCGGCGCCGACGAGGAGCGGGTCGCCGCGGTGCGCGACGCGCTCGGCCCGTCCGGCCTGGTCCGGGTGGACGCCAACGGGGCCTGGCCGGTCGACGAGGCGATCACCGCGATCCGCCGGATCGGGCGCGCGGCCGGGGGACTGGAGTACGTCGAGCAGCCGTGCGCGACCGTCGAGGAGCTGGCCGCGGTGCGCAGCGCGGTGGACGTCCCGGTCGCCGCGGACGAGTCGGTGCGCCGCGCCGAGGACCCGATGCGGGTGGTGCGGGCCGGGGCGGCGGACATCGTCGTGCTCAAGGTCGCGCCGCTCGGCGGGGTGCGCCGCGCGCTGCGGATCGCGCAGGAGTGCGGTCTGCCGGTGGTCGTGTCGTCGGCGGTCGAGTCCAGCGTCGGGCTGGCCGCCGGGCTCGCGCTCGCCGGGGCGCTGCCCGAGCTGCACCACGCCTGCGGGCTGGGGACGGCGTCGCTGCTCGCCGAGGACGTGGTCGCCGACGCCGACCGGCTGCTGCCCGCGGACGGCACCCTCCCGGTGCCGCGCCGCGCCCCCGAGCCGGTCCGCCGTGCCGAGGTCGCCGCGCCGCCGGAGCGGGACGCCTGGTGGCGGGCCCGGCACAACCGGGTCGCCGCCCTGCGCTGATCGCGCCGCGCGCTGATCGCACCGCGGCGCTCCGGTCCGCACCCCGTCACCGCGGTGCACACCCCTTCGCCGCGCTGCACACCCGCTGCAGCGGGTGCGAACCGGGGCGAAGGGGTGTGCGGCGGGGTGCTCGGGGGGTCAGTACTGGTTGGCGCGCGCCTCGCGGCGCATCGCGGCGTCGAACACCCGGGCCGGGCCGGGGATCCGGTACTGGCCCTTCACCAGCTTCCCGGCGCTGGGCACCTCACCCTTGCCGGGCCAGGTCGCCGGATCCCACAGCGCCGACCGCAGGAACGCCTTCGCACAGTGCAGGAACAGCTCGTCGATCTGCACCACGATCGCCAGCTCCGGCGTCGAGCCCTTGACGGCCAGCTGCTCGGCGAAGTCCGGCCGGTGCACGATCCGGGCCCGCCCGTTGACCCGCACGGTGTCGTTCGACCCGGGCACCAGGAAGATCATCCCGACCCGCGGGTCGTGCAGGATGTTGCGCATCGAGTCGAGCCGGTGGTTGCCGCGCCGGTCGGCGAACGCGATCGCCCGGCCCTCGTCGAGCACCAGCACGCTGCCGGCGGGATCGCCCCGCGGGGAGACGTCGACGCCGTCCGGCCCGCAGGTGGCCAGCAGGAAGAACGGCGACGCGGCGAGCCACTCGGCGGTCACCGCGTCCACCCGGTCGCGTTCCTTCTCCCTGATCGCCTTCGACGGTTCGCCGACGATCTCCCGCAACCGTGCCTCGTCGGTGATGTCCTCCACCCGGCCCCCTCTCGTTGTGAGGCGACCCTAACCGCCGGTGCGCGGCGCCGGAAGCGGCGCCCTAGGTTCGTCGGTGTGGCTGTGATCGTGATCGGAGCCGGGATCGCCGGGGTGACCTGTGCCGGGGAGCTCGCCACCCGCGGGGTGGACGTCGTCGTGCTGGAGCGGGCCCGCGGTGTCGGTGGCCGGCTCGCGGTGCACCGGCACGGCGGGCGCCCGGCCGACATCGGGGCCGCCTACTTCACCGTGTCCGACGACGAGTTCGACGCCCGCGTCCGCCACTGGCGCCGGGACGGCCTGGTCCGGGAGTGGACCGACACGTTCGCCGTGTTCGAGTCGGGCGCCCGGGTCGCGGACAGTCCCGGCCCGATGCGCTGGGCCGCGCCCGGAGGCCTGCGCTCGCTGGTCACCGAGTCCGCGCGGGACCTGACGGTGCGCACTGGACACGAGGTCCGCGAGGTCCGGCCCGGCCCGGACGGGCGCCCCCGGGTGGACGGCGAACCGTGCGACGCGGTCGTCGTCGCGATGCCGGACCCGCAGGCCGCCCGGCTGCTCGACCCGCACACCGCGGCCGGCGCGGCCGTCGCGGACCGGGAGTGGGACCCGGTGCTCGCGCTGACCCTCGGGTTCGCCCGCCGGGACTGGCCGGAGCTGCCCGCCGCGTTCGTCAACGACCATCCGGTGCTGTCGTCGGTGGCCGACGACGGCGACCGGCGCGGCGACGGCGCCCCGGTGCTGGTCGCGCACTCGACCGGTGCGCTGGCCCGGGCCTACGACGCCGCGCCGGACGGGGCCACCGCCACGATGACCGCCGCCGTCCGGCGGCTGCTCGGGATCGGGGCGGAGCCGGAGTGGACGCACCAGCACCGGTGGCGGTTCGCCGCCCCGCGCGGGCGGCGCGAGCCTGCGTTCCACCTCGACGACGACGGCATCGGCCTGGCCGGGGACGGCTGGGGCCGGTCCCGGGTGCAGACGGCGTGGCTGTCCGGGCTGCGGCTGGGCCGCGAGCTGGCCGCCCGGCTCGGCAGCTGAGCGGGCCGGCCGGACCGGGCAGCCGGGCCGGGCCGGCCGGGCCGGGTGCGGGAGCGCTGCTCAGCCGGTGGTCGCCGGCTCCCGGGAGAACCGCCGGGCCCCCGGGGCGAGCGCGGCCAGCGCCGGGGCCAGCAGGCAGACCGCGGCGCACACCAGCAGCACCGGCTGCAGCCCGAAGGCGGCGATCGCCGGCGCGATCAGCGCCAGCCCGAGCGGGGCGAGGCCGTAGGAGAGCAGGAAGTCCAGCGAGGACACCCGGGCCAGGGTCGCCGGATCGACCTCGCGTTGCACCGCCGTGAACCACGGCACGTTGAACAGCTCGATGCCGATCCCGCAGACCACGTAGGCCCCGACGACCACCCACACCGGGAGCGGGGTGAGCAGAGCAAGGGGGGCTACCGCGTACACCCCGAGCCCGGCCAGCGCCGTCCATCCGCGGGCGACCGGCCGCCACCGGGCGACCAGCACGGCGCCGAGCAGCGCGCCCGCGGTGTAGCCGGTGAGCGCGGCGGCGAGCACCGCCGCGCCGCCGTAGGTGTCCCGGCTGACCAGCGGCAGCGCCACCCCGGTCGCGGAGTACCCGGTGGCGATGACCGCGGTCAGTGCGCCCAGTCCGGCCAGGAACCACGGGTGCCGCCGGGCCTCGGCGACGCCCTCGGCGAACTCGGCGAGGAAGCCCGGCCGGGGGCCGGCGGGTGCTGGCCGGCGCAGCCCGCGCGGCGGCAGCGCCGCGGCGACCACCCAGAGCGCGGCGATGGCCAGCGCGAGCACCCGCACGCCGAACGCGGTGGCGGCCAGCGCGGTCAGCGCGGGCGCGACCAGGGTGCTGGCCCGCACCGAGAAGGTCATCCCCGCGTTGGCCTGCTGGCGCCGCTCGGCGTCGACGACCTCGACGACCAGCGCCTGGAACGCCGGCCGGCAGGCGCCCTGGCCTGCCCCGGCCAGCGCGCAGCCGGCCAGCAGCAGCCAGAGCGGCCCGCCGAGCCCGCCGGCCACCGCGACCGAGCCGAGCACGGCCGCGGCGCCGGACCAGCCGACGGTCGCCCGTCGCGAGTACCGGTCGGCCAGCACCCCGCTCACCGGGACGGCCGCGAGGAACCCCGCGGTGCGCACCCCGAGTGCCAGCCCGAGCCCGACCGCGGTGACCGAGCCGTCGACGACGGCCAGGCCGAGCACGAAGGGCAGCGCCCAGGTGGCCAGGCCGGACGCCGTCGTCCCGGTCCACAGCCGCAGGAAGGCGCGCTCGCGGAGCACCGACCGGGCCGTCACCGGCTGAACTCCCGCAGGTAGCCGCCGAAGCGCTCCAGGCCGTCGATGTTGCGCGGACCGGAGATGCCTTCGTTGTAGTTCAGCACGAAGAAGTTGTCGTTCTGCACGGCCGGGACACTCCGCAGCGTCGGGAGCGACTTCAGGAAGTCGATCTTCTCTTGGGCGGACTGGTCACCGTAGTCGAGGATCATGATGATCTCGGGCCGGCGCTCCACGACGGTCTCCCAGCCGACGTCGGTCCAGCGGCCGTCGACGTCGTCGAGGATGTTGCGGCCACCGGCGAGTCGGATGATGTCGTTCGGCGGCACCTGGTTCGCGGCGCTGTTCGGCCGGTCGGTGCCGGAGTCGTAGAGGAACACCGACGGCGGCGGGTCCAGCCGGGGCGCGGCCGCCTCGACCGCGGCGACCCGGGCCTGCATGTCGGCGACGACGGCGTCGGCCCGCTCGGGCACCCGGAAGATGTCGCCGAGCCGGCGCAGGTCCTCGTAGAGCCCCTCGATCGGGGTGACCCGCTCCGGGAAACCCGGGTAGTTCCAGCAGGTCTCGGTGTGCATGAAGCTCGCGATGCCGAGCCGGTCGAGCAGCTCGGGGGTGATGCCGCGCTCGTCGCTGAACCCGGACCGCCAGCCGGCGACGACGAGATCGGCGCCGGCGTCGACCACCAGCTCGCGGTTGAGCAGGTCGTCGGACAGCATCTCGACGCTCGCGTAGTCCTCGGCCCAGGGGGACTCGGTGACCGGCGGGTTCGCCGGCGGCATCACGTAGCCGCGGACCTTGTCGGCGAGGCCGAGCGCGAACAGCTTGTCGGCGCTGCCGCCCTCGTAGGCGACCGCGTTCTGCGGCTCGCGGTACTCGACGGGCTGGGCACAGCGGGGGACGGTCGTCGTGGCAGCGGCGTCGGCGCCCTCCACCTGCGCGCCGCAGGCGGTGGCGGTGAGCAGGGTGGCGAGCAGCAACGGGACGGCGCGGGTGGTCCGCACGGGGGCCTCCAGGGTCGGGTCGATCAGGGGAAGTCGGGGGACGGCAGCGCGTAGAGCAGCCGGGGTGCGCCGGTCACCGGGTGCGCGACGACGTCGGCGCGCACCCCGAACACCCGCTGCACGAGGTCCGGGGTGAGCACCTGCTCCGGGGTGCCCGCGGCGACCAGCCGGCCGTCGTCGAGCACGCCGACCCGGTCGCAGGCCGCCGCGGCGAGATTGAGGTCGTGCAGCACGACCAGCACGGTCAGCCCGGCGTCGCGCAGCGCGGCGAGCAGGCCGAGCTGGTGGGCGATGTCGAGATGGTTGGTCGGCTCGTCGAGCACCAGCACCTCGGGGGTCTGGGCGAGCGCGCGGGCGGCGAGCACCCGCTGCCGTTCACCGCCGGACAGCGTCAGCACCCCGCGGTCGGCGAGGTGGGTGACGCCGACCCTGGCCATCGCCTCGGCGCAGATCCGCTCGTCCTCCGGACCGGGGGAGCGGTGCCCGGCCACGTGCGGCGCGCGGCCCAGGGACACCAGCTCGGTGACGGTGAAGTCCAGATCGGACCCGTGGTCCTGGGTCATCGCGGCGATCCGGCGGGCGTTCTCGCGCAGCCCGGAGCCGGCGAGATCGTCGCCGTCGAGCCGGACGGTGCCGCGGACCGGCCGCAGCGCGCGGTAGATGCAGCGCAGCGCGGTGGACTTGCCGCTGCCGTTCGGCCCGACCAGCCCGACGACGGTGCCGGTCGCGACGTCCAGGGACAGCTCGCGCACGATCTCCCGGCCACCGGCGACGACGGAGATCCCCTTCAGCTCCAGGCCCACCGGTCTCACGCCCCGCCGAACACGTAGCCGCGGCGGCGCAGCAGCACCAGGAACACCGGGACGCCGACGAGCGCGGTGACCACCCCGAGCGGCAGCTCGCGCGGTGCGACGACGGTGCGGGACAGCAGATCGACCCAGACCGCGAGTACCGCGCCGACCAGCGGCGCGAGCAGCAGCACCCGGCTGTGCACCGCCCCGGTGACCATCCGCACCAGGTGCGGCACGATCAGCCCGACGAACCCGATGGCACCGGAGACGGCGACCATCGAACCGGTCATCAGCGAGGTGAGCACGAACAGCCGCCTGCGCAGGACGCGGGTGTCCACACCCGAGCTGGCGGCGGTCTCGTCGCCGAGGGCGAGCACGTCGAGGTCGCGGGCACCGGACCGCAGCAGCACCATCCCGGCCAGCACCACCACGGTGACCACCGGCAGCGACTCCCAGGTCGCGGCGCCGAACCCGCCGAGTGTCCAGTAGAGCACCGTGGATGTGGCCTCACCCTGCGGCACCAGGTAGATCAGCAGCGCCATCGCGGCCTGGAAGGCGTAGGCCAGCGCGATCCCGGTGAGCACCAGGCGCAGCGGGCTGGTCCCGGCCGGCCCGCGCCGCCGCGCGGCGAGGTGCACCAGTGCGGCCGCGGCGAGCGCGCCGAGGAACGCCCCGACCGACAGCGCGTGGATCCCGGCGAAGGCGAGCGCGCCGGTCACCATCACGGTCACCGCACCGACCGAGGCGCCCGACGAGATGCCCAGCACGAACGGATCGGCGAGCGGATTGCGCACCAGCGCCTGGACCCCGACCCCGACCGCGGCCAGACCGGCCCCGACCACCGCGGCGAGCAGCACCCGCGGGGTCCGCAGCTGCCAGATGATCTCGTAGGTGGGCAGCTCGTCCAGGGTGATCGAGCCGCCGGTGACCGCGGCGGTGAGGTAGCGGAGCGTGTCGTCCGGGGGGACGGGTGCCGGCCCGAGCCCGATCGCCAGGACGATCGAGACGAGCAGCACGACGGAGAGCCCGAGGGCGCCTTTGATGAACATGATTATCGTGAGTATTTATCACCCGGACGGGACGGCGGCCAGGGGGGCGGCCTGTACGACCTGTCACCGTTGCGGGACCGTAATGATAATGATAGTCGTTAACACATGACGATCTCACCCGTTCCCGTGACGCCGCGAGAGCTGCCGCCACCGCTGCCCGCCGACCGGATCGCCGAGCTGAACCGGCCGGACGGGTCGCTGCACACCCCGCGCACGCACCGCTGGAACGACCTGGAGCTCGACCTGCCGCCCGGGGTGTTCAAGCCGGGCCTGACCAGCGCGATGGTCGCCGACCGGGTGCTGTCCGGGGAGATCGAGACGCGCGGGCGCCGGTACCTGGCGATGGGCTGCGGGGTGGGGATCGAGGTGATCGCCGCCGGGCTCCGCGGGGCCGCGCACACCTGGGCGGTGGACGTGCACCCGGCCAGCGTCGAGACGGCCGTGCGGCACCACCGGCGGTTCGCCGGCGGCGACGCCTGCACCGGCGTGGTCGCCGACCTGCTGGACGGGCTGCCCGAGGGGCTCGGGATCGACGTCGTGACGTTCAACCCGCCCGCGGTCAGCGTCCCGGTCGCCGACGACCCGGACGTGGTGCGCAACGTCTGCCAGGGCGTCGCGCTGCTGGAGCGGTTCTTCGCCCAGCTGGCCGGGCGCGACGTGCTCGCCCCCGGCGCGGAGGTCTTCGTGATCGCCTCCAACACCGCGGACCTGCCCGGCCTGGTCGCCGCCGCGCAGGGGCACGGCTTCGACGCCGAGCTCGCGCTGCGGCACGACTGGGGTGACGGCGTGCTTACCCACCTGTTCCGCTTCACCGGGTGTCCGCGGTGAGCGTCGCGGAGCTGCTGGACGAGGCGCTCACCGGCGGCGCCGGGCCGCTGCCCGACGGCGACACCGCCACCAGCGTGTTCTGGCTCGGCCACGGGACCCGGCTGGCCGGCGGCCCGGTGACCTACCGCAACCACTACGTGCTGGTCCGCTGCGGCCGGGCGTTCGGCGCGGCCTCGGTGCGGGCCGGCAAGCTCGATCCGGTCGCCTGTCAGGACCTGTCCGGCCTCCCGCTGACCGACCTGATGGCGCCGGACCGGCCCTACCCGGTGCGGATCGCCGCGCTGGACGCCCGGCTCGCCGCGGGCCGGCCGTTCGCCACCGATCCCGGCGCCGAACGCGTCGAGCTGCCCGCGGGCACCCCGGAGACCCGGGCGCTGGCCCGCGACGCCGCCGTCGCCGGGCTGCTCGACGTGCCCGCCGGGGCCAGGGTGGCGCTGATCGGCGTGGTGAACCCGCTGGTCGCGGCGATCCGGGAGCGCGGCGCGCAGTGCCTGCCGTGCGACCTGGACCTGCGCCGCACCCAGTGGGACGATCCGGTGTCCGACTCGGCGGACGAGGTGATCGACGCCGCCGACGCGGTCGTCGCGACCGGGATGACGCTGGCCAACGGCACCTTCGACCCGATCGTCGCGCGCTGCCGCGAGCGCGGTGTGCCGCTGACCGTCTACGCCCAGACCGGGGCCGCGGTGGCGCGGGCGTTCCTCGGCGCCGGGGTCACCGCGCTGTCCGCGGAGCCGTTCCCGTTCTCCCAGTTCAGCGCCGATCCGACGGCGCTGTACCGGTACCGGACGGGCCGGTGAGGACCGGCCACGGGTACGGCGGGTGCCATCACGGGGAGCTGCTGCAGGGGTTCTTCCGCGGCCCGGACGGCCGCCCGCGGCCCGGCCTGGTCACGCTGCCGTCGCCGGTCGCGGGGGTGCACGCCCGGTTCCGGCCGGATCCGGCGTCCCCCCGCGTCGCCGTGCACCCGCGGGACCGCACGAAGGCGGCCCGCGCCGCGGCACTCGCACTGCGCGCGGTGGCCCCGCCGGATGCGCCGGCCGGCGGCCGGCTGCGGCTGACCGGGCCGGTTCCTGCCGGGCTGGGGATGGGCTCGTCCACCGCCGACGTCGTCGCCACCATCCGCGCGGTCGCCGACGCCTGCGGGGTGGTGCCCGATCCGCGCACGGTCGCCCGGATCGCGGTCGCCGCGGAGGGCGCCAGCGACCCGCTGATGTTCGACGACCCGGCCACCCGGCTGTTCGCGCAGCGCGACGGCGTCGTCGCCGAGGTGCTCGGACCGGCGCTGCCGCCGCTGCTGGTGCTCGGCTGCCTGCTCGACGGCGGGCGCCCGGTCGACACCCCGGCCGACGCGCCCCCGGTCCCGCCACCGCCGGTCGTCGACGGCTACGAGGAGCTGCGGGACCGGCTGCGGACGGCGGTGCAGCGCGCCGACCCGGCCGGGGTCGCCGCCGTCGCCACCTGTAGCGCCCGGCTGCACCGCACCGACGGGCAGCTGGACCGGCTGCTCGGCGCCGCCGACGAACCCGGCGTGCTGGGCGTGCAGATCGCGCACAGCGGCAACGTCGCCGGGCTGGTCGTGGACCCGGCCGGCACCGATCCGGCGGCGGTGCTGCGGCGGGCGACGCGGGCGCTGCGGGCCGCCGGGCTGCCGGTGACCGGGACGTTCGCGGCCGGCTCCGGAGCGCCCGCCGTCGCGGCGGGGGTGCACCGGTGAACCCGGTCGAGCACGTCGCCGACGCCGTCGGCCGGCCGGACCTGGTCCGGGTCGGCGAGCGCCTGCACTGCCTGCGGTTCGAGACGATGAAGGTGCTCAGCGCCGACGCCGCCGTCCGGCACCTGATCGACACCGGCCGGATCGCGCCGGGCGACACGCTGCTGGACTCCTCCAGCGGCATCTACGCGATCGCCCTCGCGCTGGCCTGCCACCGCTACGGGCTGGGCTGTCACGTCGTCGGCTCGACGACGGTCGACGACGCCGTCCGGGTCCAGCTGGAGCTGCTCGGCGCCCGGCTGGACCCGATGCCGCCCTCGGACGATCTCAAGCTCGACCAGAGCAGGCGGGTCGCCAGGGTGCACGCGCTGCTGGCCGCCGATCCACGGCTGCACTGGATGCGCCAGTACCACGACGACGTGCACCATCTCGGCTACCGCCCGGTCGCCCGGATGGTGCGCGAGGCGCTCGGGCCGGTCCCGCTGACCGTCGTCGGCGGCGTCGGGTCCGGGGCGTCCACCGGTGCGCTGGCCCGCTACCTGCGGGCCGGCGACCCGCCGGGGCGGCGGACCCGGCTGGTCGGGGTGCAGCCGTTCGGCAGCGTCACCTTCGGCAGCGAGCACGTCGCCGATCCGGACATCATCATCGCCGGGATCGGCAGCTCCATCCCGTTCGGCAACGTCGACCACACCGCCTACGACGTCGTGCACTGGACCGGTTTCGGCGCCGCGCTGTCCGGCGCGGTGGCGCTGCTGCGCCGGCACGCGGTGTTCGCCGGGCTGTCCGCGGGCGCGGCGTACCTGGCGGCCCGCTGGGAAGGCGGCCTGGAACCGGACCGCACCATGCTGTTCGTGGCGCCGGACACCGGGCACCGCTACGTCGGCGGGGTGTTCGCCCGGCACGCCGAGGCGCGACCGCTGGCGGACCTGGCGCCGCACCCGGTCACCGGGACCGGGGAGCTGGCGCTGCCGTGGTCGCGGATGGAGTGGGCCGGGGCGCCCGCGCCGCCGGCCGCGGTGCCCGGGCCGGACGCCGCGGTCCCGGCGCCGCGGACCCGGCTCCCCGGGGTGCGCCCGGGCCGGGCCTGACCGGGCCGGGCTGCGCCGGGCGGCCGGGTCGGGCATCCGCCGGGCGGGGCTGCGCCGGGCGGGGCCTGTGCCGGCGGCGGTGTTCGAGCCGTGCGGCCGGCGCGCTGGCCCGGTGCCGGGCCGGGACCTACCGTCAGCGGCATGTCCGAGCGCGAACCCGTCGGTGACCACCTGCTCGACGGCCCGCCGGTGGTCGTCGAACCGGAGGGCAGGCCGTTCGGCGGGTCCACCGCCCCGGCCCGGCTGGACCCGTCCGGCCCGGACGCAGCGGGCCGGGCGGTGCTCGCCGAGCTGGCCGCGGCGCTGGGCGGCGACCAGGTCCGCACCGACCCGGACACGGTCCGCCCCTACGTGCACGACGAGGCCGAGTGGGCCGAGCACGGCACCCCGCTGTGCCTGGTCCGGGCGCGCAGCACCGCCGACGTCGCCGCCGTGGTCGCCGCCTGCGCGCGGCACCGGGTCCCGGTCGTCCCGCGCGGCGCCGGCACCGGGCTGTCCGGCGGCGCGAACGCGGTCGAGGGCTGCGTGCTGCTGTCGCTGGAACGGATGACCGCGATCCGGGAGATCTCGGCGGGGGAGCGGCTCGCCGTCGTCGAACCGGGGGTGGTGAACGACGACCTGCGGGCCGCCTGCGCCGCGCAGGGCCTCTGGTACCCGCCGGACCCGGCGTCGGCACCCTGGTCGACGCTCGGCGGCAACGTCGCCACCAACGCGGGCGGGCTGTGCTGCGTGAAGTACGGCGTCACCCGCGACTACGTCCTGGCGCTGGAGGTGGTCACTGCCGACGGCGAGATCGTGCGGGTCGGGCGGCGCACCGCGAAGGGCGTCGTCGGCTACGACCTGGCCGGGCTGATCGTCGGCTCGGAGGGCACCCTCGGCGTCATCACCGAGGTGACGGTGAAGCTGCGCCCGGCCCGCCCGGCGGCGCCGCGCACCGTCGTCGGGTTCTTCGACTCGCTCGTCGACTGCGGCGCGGCGGTCGCCGCCGTCACCGAACGCGGGCTGCAGCCCGCGGTGTTCGAGCTGCTGGACCGGGAGTGCCTGGCCGCGGTGAACAGCTGGCGCAACGCCGGGCTGCCGGAGAGCGCGGCGGCGCTGCTGCTCGCCCAGACCGACCTGCCCGAGCCGGCCGCGGCCGCGGAGGCCGAGGCGATCCTGGACGCCTTCACCGGGCACGGCGCCACCGACGCGATGGCCTCCACCGATCCCACCGAGGCCGACGCCCTGTTCGCCGCCCGCCGGATGGCCTATCCGGCGCTGGAACAGCTCGGGATGGGGATGCTCACCGAGGACGTCTGCGTCCCGCGCACCCGGATGGCACAGATGCTGGGCCGGATCGAGGAGATCGGCCGCCGGCTCGACGTGCGGATCGCCACCGTCGCGCACGCCGGCGACGGGAACCTGCATCCGCTGATGCTCACCCCGCACGGCGACCCGGCCGCCCGGGAGCGCACCCGCGCGGCGTTCGACGAGATCATCGCCGCGGCCGTCGAGCTGGGCGGCACGGTGACCGGTGAGCACGGCGTCGGGCTGCTCAAGCGGGACGGCATGGAGCGCGAGCTCGGCCCGCGGGTGGTCGCGATGCAGCGTGCGGTGAAGGCGGCGCTGGACCCGCACGGCATCCTCAATCCGGGCAAGGCGGTCTGAACGGTCCCCCGGATGGCGGCGACTACGCCGGGTGGCCGCCGGGAACCCCGGTGGCATGAGTGACACCCGCACGACCAGCACGTCCTCCGGGGAACTGGCCTACCGCGGGCCCGCGCACACCGGGGCGCCCCGGCTGACCGGCCTGGCCGGGCTGCACGGCGTCCGCACGGTGACCGACGCGGAGGTCCGCGAGCACGAGCGCTTCGACACCCCGGACCTGCGGCTGTCCGCCGCCGGGATCGAGCTCCTCGTCGAACGGATCGTGCCGGACCGGGCGAGCGGACGACCCGGCAGCTCGGCCTGGGTGCTCCGGCTCCCGGATGGCGAGCCGGACGACGAGCTGCGTGTCGACCTGCCGGAACCGCAGGTCGAGGGCACCGGCACCGGCGGCGTCCCGGACGAGATCGACACCCTGGTCCGGCGGGTCCGCGGTGACGGCGAGCTGGGCCCGGTCGGCCGGGTGCACGTGGTGCGCTCGGTCGAGCAGCTGCACGACGCCGGCGGCCGCGAGCTGGCGCTGCTGCGCCGCGACCAGGTCCGGGTGGCCACCCTCGGTGCGTCCACCGCGGTGGAGAGCTGGACCGAGACCGTCGTCCGGCCCGGTGCCGCCCCGACGGGTCTGCTGCAGCAGATCGACGAGGCGCTGCGCACCACCGGGCTGAGCCGCGGACCGGGCGTCGCCCAGCGCAGGCTCGTCGAGCTGCTGGCCGTCGCCGCCGCTGCGGAGCCGCCGCGGCGCACCGGGCGGCGGGGCAGCGCCGGCGCGGTGCTGCTCGACTACCTGGGCGGTCAGCTCGACACGCTGACCGCCCGGGAGCGGGACCTGCGCGAGGGCGTGCCGGACGCGGTGCACCAGATGCGGGTCACCGCCCGCCGGGCCCGCAGCGCGCTGCGCACCTACCGCCGGGTCCTGGAGGGTCCCCGGGTGGCGCACCTGATCGCCGAGCTGCGCTGGCTGGGCCGGGCGCTCGCCGGGGAGCGCGACGCCGAGGTGCAGCAGGAACGGCTCGACGCCCGGCTCGCCGAGCTGGAGCCGGAGCTGCTGCTCGGGCCGGTGCAGGCCGCCGTCACCCGGCATTTCGCCCGGACCCGTGCCGAGACCGGCGCGGCGGTGCTGGAGGTCGTCGACGGCGAGCGGTACGCCGCGCTGAAGGGTGCGCTGCGCAGGCTGCTGGCCGATCCGCCGCTGTCGTCGCGAGCGGAGCGCCCGGCCGCGCGGACGATGCCGGCGATGATCGGCCGGACCGCCCGCAAGCTGGACCGCCGGATGGAACGCGCGCTGGGCGACCTGGAGGCCGGTGAGGTGGCCCCGGTGACCCTGCACGACGCCCGCAAGACCGGCAAGCAGCTGCGCTACGCCACCGAGGTGGCCCGCCCGGTCGCCGGCGCCGACGCCCGCCGGTTCGCGAAGCGGCTCAAGCGGGTGCAGCGGGTGCTGGGCGACCACCAGGACGCCGTCGTCTCCCGGGACCTGCTGCGCACCCTCGGTGCCCGGGCTGGCGCGGAGAACGGCAACGGGTTCACCTTCGGCGTGCTGCACGGCCGGGACACCGCCCGGATGCTGGAGCTGGAGCGGCGGCTGCCCGGGGTCTGGGCCGAGGTGTGGACGCCGCGGGCCCGGCGCTGGATGCGCGGCTAACCTCGTCCGGATGAGCGAGCCGCGCGACGCCGTCGCCGACCTGCGGCGGATCGCCTTCCTGCTGGAACGGGCCGGGGAGTCCACCTACCGGGTCCGTGCGTTCCGCACCGCGGCGGCCGCGCTGCGCGGCCGGGACCCCGACGAGCTGGCCCGGCTGCACGCCTCCGGCGGGCTCATCGAGCTGCGCGGCGTCGGCGAGGTCACCGCCCGCTGCGTCGGCGAGTCGGTGACCGGCGAGGAACCGGTGTACCTGCGCCGGCTGGAGGACGCGGTGGCCCGCGCCGACGCCGACGGCGTCCCGCTGGCCGGGGCCGCGCAGCGGCTGCGCGAGGCGCTGCGCGGGGACTGTCACAGCCACACCGACGCCTCCGACGGCGGCTCGCCGCTCGCCGAGATGGCCGAGACCGCGATCGGGCTGGGGCACGACTACCTCGTCGTCACCGAC
Source organism: Pseudonocardia sp. NPDC046786 (assembly GCF_040645415.1). Taxonomy (NCBI): domain Bacteria; kingdom Bacillati; phylum Actinomycetota; class Actinomycetes; order Pseudonocardiales; family Pseudonocardiaceae; genus Pseudonocardia; species Pseudonocardia sp. NPDC046786. The sequence continues at coordinate 80,440 of NZ_JBEYYF010000021.1, forward strand.
CACTCGCCGCGGCTCACCGTCGCGAACGGGCTGTCCGCCGAGCGGCTGCGCCGCCAGCTCGACGACGTCGCCGCGCTCAACGAGCGGATCGCCGCCGCCGGCTCCGCGTTCCGGGTGCTCACCGGGATCGAGGTCGACATCCTCGACGACGGTGGCCTCGACCAGTCCGAGGAGCTGCTGGCGCAGCTCGACGTCGTGGTCGCCAGCGTGCACTCCAAGCTGCGGATGCCCCGCGACGAGATGACCGCCCGGATGCTCGCCGCCGTCGCGAACCCGCACGTCGACGTGCTCGGGCACTGCACCGGCCGGATGGTCACCGGCCGCCGCAAGCGCCCCGAGTCCGAGTTCGACGCGCAGCGGGTGTTCGACGCCTGCGCGGAGCACGGCGTCGCCGTCGAGATCAACTCGCGGCCGGAGCGGCTGGACCCACCCAAACGGCTGCTGCGGCTCGCCGTCGAGGCCGGCTGCGAGTTCACGATCGACACCGACGCGCACGCCCCCGGCCAGCTCGACTGGCTCGACCACGGTTGCGCCCGGGCCGTGGCCTGCGGGGTGCCGCCGGAGCGGATCCGCAACACCCGGGACGCGGCCGGGCTGCTGGGGCGCTGACCGCGCAGCGGGGGATCAGCGCATCTCGAAGTCGGCGAAGTCGAAGCCGGGGGAGACCACGCAGCTGACCAGCACCGGACCGTCGCCCAGCGGAACGGCCCGCTGCCACACCCCGGGCGGTACCTCCCGCTGCGGCAGCACGTCCGGCGTGGGCCGACCCGCCGGATCGCCCGGGCCCGCCATCGGACGGTCGTCCGCGCCCGGCACCACGAGCCGGCCGGGGCGCCCCAGCCGGAGCGGGACGGGATCGCCGGGCTCGTCGCCGTCACCGGCGAGGAGAAGTTCCGCCTCCGGGCCGGAGTGCCAGCACCACAGCTCGGTCGAGCGCACCCGGTGCCAGCGCCCCGGCCCGTCGAACAGGTAGAGGATCGCGGTCGCCGACGGCCGCGGCCCGTACGGCGTGTCGACCGTCAACGGGGAAGCCCAGGTGCGGCGGTACCAGCCGCCCTCCGGATGCGGTGCGAGGTCCAACGCGACAGCCACCCCAGGACGCCCCACATCCCGCACTCTCCCACCGCCCGCACGGGCGTGCACGGTTCGCACGGCCTCCGCCGGGGCTACCCGAGGTGACGGGGGCGCCCGGTGGACTCACGGTGGGTGAGGTGTCCGGTATGTCGCCCTGATCGGGGGAGGCTCGGACGGGTGTTTCTGCTGGTCTCGTTCACCGTCCGCTCGTCTGATGGGACGGACGGTAACGCGAGGGACGGGAGTGGCCCACGGTGCGAACGAGGACGAGGACCGGTCTGGCGGCGCTGACGGTGCTGGCCGCGACGGTGGCGGTGTCGGCCGGGACCACCGTGGCGGGCGCCCCCGCCGCGTCGGCCGCGTCGGCCGTGGTGAACCAGGAGGACCCGGGCCCGGCACGGACCGGCGCGGACCGGCCGGCCCCCGCGCAGCCGGGCACCGAACCGGGCACCGAACCGGCCCCCGCGCCGCCGGGCACCGAGCCGGCCCCGGCCCAGCCCACCCCACCCCCGTCGCGGTGCTCGGCCACCGCAGCCGAGCGCCACGGCTGGGGCGAACCGGACCGGCACTCCGACTTCGAGGGGATCGACGAGGTCCCGCCGGACTGGCACCCCTACGGCCCCGAGCCCGGCCACGCGAAGAACGGCATCCGCACCCCGGACGCGGTGACCGTTGCCGACGGCGTCATGTCCATCACCGCCGATGCCGAGGGCACCACCGGCGCGGTCAGCTGGCACCCCGGGCAGCGGCACGGCCGGTGGGAGGCGTGCGTGAAGTCCGACGAGGCGAGCGGCGGGCTCAACGCGCTGCTGCTGCTCTGGCCGGTGGCCGAGGACTTCCCGGTCGGCGGCGAGATCGACTGGATGGAGATCCTCTCCGACGACCGCCAGGAGACGAGCTTCTTCCTGCATTACGGGCCGAACAACGACCAGGACTACGGCGCCACCCAGCACGACTCCACCGAGTGGTCGGCCTACGCGCTGGAGTGGACGCCGGAGAAGATGACCGCCTACGTCGACGGGGAGGAGTGGTACACCAACACCACCACCGACCACTTCCCGCCGCGCCCGATGAACATGACCATGCAGCTCGACTACTTCCCGCCGGCGGGCGGCCCCACCGCGATGCACATGGACTGGGCGAGCCAGTGGGCGGTCCCGGAGAGCGAGCCGGCGACGCTGAGCCTGCCGCCGGGCGCGAACGCGACCGGTCAGCCGCGCGACTACCCGGAGCGGGCGCCGCGCGAGCTGACGCCCGACGAGCAGCGGGCCCAGATCGCGATGCTGGCCGGCGAGTAGCGGCTCAGCCCTCGGCGTCGAGCTCGGCGCGGGTCGGCGGATCGGCGCCGTGCCGCGAGCAGGTGATCGCGGCGGCGGTGACGGCCTCGCCGAGCACGCCGTCCAGCGCCGCCCGGTCGATCCGGTAGAGGTCGTCGCGGGCGGTCGCGCCGAGCAGCCCGCGCCGGTGCAGCCCGGCGAGCAGGGCGGCGGAGAAGCTGTCCCCGGCACCGACGGTGTCCACCACGTCGACCTTCCGCCCGGGCAGCACGCTGTGCAGCCCGGAGGCGGTGCCGGCGAGCACCCCGTTCGCCCCCAGCGTGACGACGACGACGGCCGGCCCGAGCTCCAGCCACTCACCGACGACGTCACCCGGCGCCCGGCCGGGATGCAGCCAGCCGAGGTCCTCCTCGCTGACCTTCACCACGTCGGCGAGGCCGAGCAGCTCGTGCACCCCGGGCAGCTCCTCGGCCGGGGACCCCATCAGCAGCGGCCGGAAGTTCGGGTCGTAGCTGACCGTCGCGGTGTCCACCGCGGTGGCCATCAGCTCGCGCAGCACCTCGGCACCGGGTGCCGTGGTGAGCGCGAGCGACCCGGAGTGGACGGCCACGACCGGGCCGGCCGGGCCGTCGTCGAGCGCCCCGGACAGCTCGTCCGGGGTCCACTGCCAGTCCGCGGTGCCGTCGACCCGGAAGTCGTAGGACGCCTGCCCGTCCCCGGCGATCTCGACGATCGCCAGCGACGACGCCTCGTCCGCCTCGACCGAGTGCGTGAGGTCGACGCCGTTGACCGCGAGGTGGTCGCGCAGCCTGCGCCCGAGCAGGTCGTCGGCCAGCCGGGCGAGCATCCGGGCCGGCACGTCGAGCCGGGCGAGCCCGACCGCCACGTTCGCCGGGCTGCCACCTGGCGCGAACTCCCAGTAGCCCTGGGTGGGAGCAGGAACGATGTCGACGAGGGCCTCACCGGCGACGGCGATCGTCCCGCGGGGCGGACGTCCGGCAGCTGAGTCGGGCATAGGGGGAACTCTGCCACGGTCGCCCAGCGTGGTACTCATGTCGGGTGCCCCGGAAGATCCCGGTCGTGGTGCTGGCCGGGTTCCTCGGAGCCGGCAAGACGACCCTGCTGAACCACCTCCTCGTCGCCGGCGGGGACGCGCGCATCGGCGTGGTCGTCAACGACTTCGGCTCGGTCGGGATCGACGCGATGCGCCTGGCCGGCCAGGCGGGCGGCGTCGTCGGGCTGGGCAACGGCTGCCTGTGCTGCGAGATCGGCGAGGGCGGCATCGGGGAGGTGCTGGCGAACCTGACCCGGCGCCGGGACGAGATCGACGTCGTGGTGATCGAGGCCAGCGGGATCGCCGAGCCGGGCACGCTGGTCCGGCTGGTGCTCGACGCGCTGGGCCAGCACCTGAGCTTCGGCGGTCTCGTCCAGGTGGTCGACGCCGCCGAGTTCGAGACCACCCGCCGCCGGCATCCGCAGCTGGACCGGCACGTCGGGATGGCCGACCTGGTGGTGCTCAACAAGATCGACCGGGTCGGGCCGGGCCCGCTGTGGCGGGTGCGCAGGCTGTGCCGGGAGGCGAACCCGCGGGCCCCGATCGTCCCGGTCCGCGACGGCATGATCGACCCGGCGCTGCTGTTCGACATCGAGATCGTGCCCGGGCGGCAGCTGATGCTCGGCGAGCAGGTGCGCGATGGTCCCGCCGCCGGCGACCACGCCGCGCACCTGCACGCCGGCTACCAGAGCGTGACGTTCCAGTGCGACGAGCCGCTGGACGCCGCCCGGCTGCAGGACCTGCTGGACGCCCGCCCGTCCGGCCTGTACCGGATCAAGGGCTCGGTGCGGTTCGCGGCCGCCCCGGCCCGGGAGCGCTGGGACCTGCACACGGTCGGCCGCTACGTCCGGTTCCAGCGCAACCGGTGGGACGCCGGCGAGCCGCGCCGCACCACGCTGGTGCTGATCGGGACCGGGCTCGACGAGGACGCCCTGGAACGCTCGCTGCGCGCCTGCGTCGCCGCCGAGGGCGACCGCCGCGATCCGGAGGCGCTGCTCCCGGTGGCCCGCTACGCGGTGTGACCGCCGTCGTGGTTCAGACGGACGTGAGATCCGGTCCGGTCGCCGGTTCGGTGAGCGAGTGCAGCGCCTGGGCGGCCCACTCCTCGCCGCCGCCGACCGCGGTCCACAGCAGGCCGCCGAGGGTGCGGGTCGGGTCGACCCGGCCGGCCTGCCAGGACCGGCTCGCGGCCAGCCGCTCGGCCCGGACGCAGAGCTGCCACCGCGCCGATCCCCGGTCGGTGACGTCGACCGCGAACCGGCTGTGCCCGAACCGCGCCCGGTACGCCCGCACCGGATCGGTCACGGCGTGCACCACCGACAGCACGGCGATCGCGGCGGCGAACGACACCGGCAGCGCAACCAGGAACGTGAGCATCGACCAGGTCCAGCTGTTGTCACCCGTGGTGACGGCCACGACGAGCGAGGTGATCACGGAGCCCGCGGTCATCGCGCCGGCCGGGACCCGGGTCCAGACCAGATCGCCGGCGTCGTCGATCACGTAGGAGGTGCCGGCGACCAGTGCCGGGTCGTGCACCCGGTAGCCGTGCCGGGTGCGCACGAGGGTGGGGAGTCGATCGGTGGGGGCACCGGTGGGGGTGTGAGTCATGGTCGTGCTCGATCTACTAGAAAGTCGCTGCTCGCGGCCCACCGGATGGCCGTCGCGCCCGGTCAGTCGCCCACGATGCCGGTGTGTGTTACAGGTTCACAACGAAAATGTCGTGGATCACAGACGTGTGCTCGGTCACTCTGCCCGATGATCGTCAGGCGGGCGGCCACGGGTCGCCCCACGCGGTGTCGCGGGCGACCCGGTACTGCTCCCGGCGGCTGCGCGGAACGGGGGTGTCGCGCAGCGAGCCGTCCGCCGAGCAGACACTCAGCGTCACCAACCCCTTGCGGGAACGCGGATGCCGGACGACCCGTCCGGGGGCCGGTCCGGCGTCGCCGGGGCGGGTCGCCACGACGTAGGAGAACTTCTCGTCCTCGTGACCCAGTGAGCCGGCCTTGAGTGCCCGGTGCCGCGAGCTGCGGCTCACCCGGACGGCGAAGTGGCACCAGTCGTCGCCGGTCACCGGGCAGGCGCCGGAGTGCGGGCAGGGCGCCGCGACCGTCATCCCGGCGGCGACGAGCCGCTGCCGGGCCGCCAGCACCCGGGCGTACCCGGCGGGCGTACCCGGTTCGACGACGGCGACCACCCGGGCGACCCGGGCGGCGGCGTCCACCAGCGCGTCCCGCACCGGCTCCGGCAGCTCAACCAACAGGTAACAGGCCGTGATCAGGTCGGTTGCCGGCAGCTCGGTGCCGGTGCCCAGCACCGCGGGCTCCCAGCGCGCGTCCCGCACGGCGGCGGTCGGGGCCCCGGCGGCGAGCCGGCCGCCCAGTGCGCGGGCCGGGGCGGCCGCTTCCAGTACCGTGGCCCGGCGCAGCGACGGCCAGGTCTGCGCCGCCGCCCAGACCGCCGCGCCGGTGCCGCCGCCGAGATCGAGCAGCTCCCGTGGCTCCGGCACCCGGCCGGCGGCCCGGCCCAGCACGTCCAGCACGGCGGCGTGGGTGGCCGGCATCCGGTAGGCGGCGTAGGCCGCGGCGTCGTCGGCGGTGCGCAGGATCGGCGCGGACGGCACCGAACCGCTGCGGTAGTCGCGGATCAGCCGGTCCACCACCGGGCCGAGCCGCCCGGCCGGGACCGGATCGAGCGCGTCGTCCAGCGCGGCGGCCAGGTCGGCCGCGAGATCGGGTCCGGTGGGCGCGGGTCTCACGCCCACCATCACACCAGCCGGGCGCGGTCAGCCGCGCGCGGCCGCCAGCAGCGGGTCGTCGAGGGCGTCGAGCAGCGGCACCTGCAGCCGGGCCCACGGCGACAGGCCGGACCCGGGATCGTCGGCGGCGGCCCGGAACCGGCCCCAGCTCCACCACTCGGCGTCCTCGACCTCGTCCGGCCGGGGATCCGGCTCACCGGCGAGCCGGGCGACGAACACCGGGCAGAGCTCGTTCTCCTCCACCCCGTCCTGGGACGCCCGGTAGCTGAAGTCGGGCAGCACCAGCCGCAGCTCGGTGGCCCGGATCCCGAGCTCGTCGCCGAGCCTGCGCTGCACCGCGTCCGCCATGTCCTCGCCGGGTGCCGGATGCCCGCAGCAGGTGTTCGTCCAGGCCAGCGGGAACGCGGCCTTGCTCCGGGACCGCCGGGTGACCAGCAGACGCCCGGCGTCGTCCACGCCGTAGCAGGAGAACGCCAGGTGCCGGGGGGTGCTCGCGCCGTGCACGGTCGCCTTGTCGGCGACCCCGACCGGCTTGCCGTCGTCGTCGAGCAACACGACCTGTTCCATGTGTCCCTGTCTACCGGACCGGGCCCGCACCGGCCCGGCGGCGGTGCCGGATCACCCTCGGGGGAGCGCTCGGGCCGCGGATGCGCCACGGAACTGTCGGACCCGCGTGCCATCCTCAGATCGAGCGCCACCGGTGACGGGTCCGGCGCGGCGTCCGCGCAGCACGAATCCGGTCGCCGCCCGGGACCGTCTGGTGTTGACTCGGTTCCACCGCATCGACCTCGCCGGGTCCACGCACGTCCGGGCCCGGCCCCGACCGCAGGAGGCGACCCGCCGTGACGACCGAGCCGACGACCGAGCCCGCCGGGGCCGAACGGCTCCCGGCGGGCGCACCGCTGATCATCTCGCTGCTGGTCGGCTCCGCGTTCGTGATGATCCTGAACGAGACGATCATGAGCGTGGCGCTGCCCGTGCTGATCGCCGACCTCGGGATCACCGCCTCCACCGCGCAGTGGCTGACCAGCGGGTTCCTGCTGACGATGGCCGTGGTCATCCCGATCACCGGGTACCTGCTGCAGCGGTTCCCGCCGCGCTCGGTCTACCTGGCGGCGATGGGCCTGTTCAGTGCGGGCACCCTGCTGTGCGCGCTCGCCCCGGTCTTCGGGATGCTGCTCGCGGGCCGGGTCGTGCAGGCCACCGGCACCGCGGTGATGATCCCGCTGCTGATGACGACGATTCTGCGCCTGGTCCCGGCGTCCCGCCGCGGGCAGACGATGGGCACCATCTCGATCGTGATCGCGGTGGCGCCCGCGGTCGGGCCCGCGCTGTCCGGGGTGATCCTCTCCGCGTTCGGCTGGCGCTGGATGTTCTGGCTGGTCCTGCCGATCGCGCTGGTCGCGCTCGCGGCCGGGGCGGTCTGGCTGCGGGTCACCGCGGAGACCTCGAAGGCCCCGCTGGACGTACTGTCCGTGCTGATCTCCGCGGTCGCCTTCTCCGGGCTGGTGTACGGCCTGTCCGCGTTCGGTGAGTCCGCAGCGGGCGCTGCGCACGGCGGTGCCGGTGCCGGGGAGGGCGTCCCGCCGTGGGTGCCGCTGGTCGCCGGTGTGCTCGCGCTGACGCTGTTCGTATACCGGCAGATCAGGCTGCAGCGCACCGCCGCGCCGCTGCTCGACCTGCGGCCGTTCGCGATCCGCCGCTACACCGTCGCGGTGGTGCTGGTCGCCGTCGGCTTCATGACGCTGTTCGGCGCGATCATCCTGCTGCCGCTCTACATCCAGGACGTGCTCGGCGACAGCGCGTTCGTGGCCGGGCTGGTGGTGCTGCCCGGTGGCCTGGTGATGGGGTTGCTCGCGCCGTTCATCGGCCGCGCCTACGACCGGATCGGGGCGCGCCCGCTGGTGGTCCCGGGCGCGCTGCTGCTGAGCGCGGTGATGTGGGGGTTCACCACGCTCGGCGCGGCGTCCCCGATCTGGCTGGTCGTGGTGCTGCACGTCGGCCTGTCGGCGGCACTGGCACTGATGTTCACCCCGCTGATGACCGACGCGCTCGGCTCGCTGCCCGGTGGGCTGTACTCGCACGGCAGCGCCATCCTGACCACGTTGCAGCAGGTCGCCGGGGCCGCCGGGACCGCGCTGTTCATCACGGTGATGACGCTGGCCTCGGCCGGGGCCGGGGTGGACGCGGCCGGGGTGCAGGCGGCGTTCCTGACGGCGGCGTTCGTGTCGCTGGTCGTGCTGGTGGTCGCGCTGTTCGTCGGGCGCCCGGCGGACCGGGCCCCCGCGGCCGGCTGAGCCGCCCAACGGTTCAGGTCCGTCCCGGTCCGCTCAGGACCGGCCCGCCCCGCCCTCGCTGGCCGCCCGGCCGGTCTCGGTGTCGCCCTCCGGCACGGCGTCGCGGGTGTCGGCGAGCCCGCCGCGCGAGGTCTCCGAGAGCACCAGCACCGAGCCGACGGACACCAGCGAGAACAGGCCGATCACCACGCTGATCGTCCACGGCCCGGCGCCCGCCGCCATGATCGATGCGAAGGTCACCGGGGCGAGCCCGGCGCCGACCCCCGAGAGCTGGAACCCGATCGAGGCCCCGGTGTAGCGGGACCCGGTGGAGAACAGTTCCGAGTACAGCGCCGCGGACGGGCCGAACCAGGCGGCGTGCGTGATCCCCTGTCCGACGACGACGGCGAGCGTCAGCAGCACCGCCGATCCGGTGTCGACCATCGGGAACACCACGAAGCACCAGGCGCCGGTGGCGACGGCGCCGCCGAGGACCACCGGCCGCCGTCCGACCACGTCGGACAGCGCCGAGAACCCGATGATGCCGCCGATCGCGACCACCGAGGACAGGGTGAGCGCGTTCAGGACGGTCTGCCGCTCGAAGCCGGCCTGCACCGCGTAGGAGATCAGGAACGTGGTCAGCGTGCCCTGCGCGACGAACGCACCGAACCCGATGCCGACCGCCAGCGCCAGGTTGCGCGGGTGGTTGCGGAGCACCTCCATCAGCGGCGGGCGGGCCGGCCTCTTCGCGGCCGCGGCGGCCGCGAAGACCGGCGTCTCGGTCACCGAGAGCCGCACGAACAGCCCGATCGCCAGCAGCACCACGCTCAGGACGAACGGGATCCGCCAGCCCCAGACGAGGAAGCCCTCCGGGCCGGAGATCGAGGCGAACAGCGCCAGCACCACGGTGGACAGCACCATGCCGCTGGGCGCCCCGGCGTTGGTGAAGCTCGCCCAGAGCCCGCGCCGGGAGGAGGCGTGCTCGGCCGACATCAGGACCGCGCCGCCCCATTCGCCGCCGACCGCGATGCCCTGGATGATCCGCAGGAACACCAGCAGCATCGGCGCGAGGACACCGACCTGGTCGTAGGTGGGCAGCAGGCCGATCAGGGTGCTCGCCACACCCATCATGACCATGCTGATCACGAGCATCTTCTTGCGGCCGACCCGGTCGCCGAAGTGCCCGAAGACGATGCCGCCGATCGGGCGGGCGACGTAACCGGCTGCCAGGGTGCCGAACGCGGCGACCGTGCCGACCAGCGGATCCAGATCGGAGAAGAACACCTGGTTGAACACGACCGCGGACGCGGTCGCGTAGAGCAGGAAGTCGTAGTATTCGATCATGCTGCCGAGGTAGCTCGACAGGACGGCACGGCGCCGCTGGCTGCGGGAGAACCGGGGTTGCGTCATTGCAGTTCCCTGAATGTCGTCGGTCCCGGGCACCGGTCCGCCGGGGCACCCGGATGTATGCCAAGCAGCTTTATAGCAAGTAGGTTGTCATTGGGTCGAGGGCCGTTACGCTGGCAGTCGTGACTGATCCGGCGACTCCGGCCGTGCCCACCGGGCGGCGCGGTCAACGACTGACCTACCTGGTGAAACGATTGGAGATGGCCGAGCGCGCCCGCCTCGAGGAGCGCCTGCGCCCGCTCGGGGTGACGCTCGGTCAGTACACGGCGCTGAGCGTGCTGGAGCGCCGGGGTGGCCTGTCCTCGGCACAGCTCGCCCGCCGGCACTTCGTGACCCCGCAGGCGATGCAGCAGCTCGTCGCCGGCATGGAGCGCGACCAGCTGATCGAGCGCCGGGCGGACAGCGCGAACCGGCGGATCCTGCGGGTCTGGCTGACCGAGCACGGGGAGCGGATGCTCGCCGCCTGCCACGAGGCCGCCGGTCAGGTCGAGCAGCGAATGCTCGCGAACCTGGAGCCCGACGAGGCGACCGCCTTCGCGATCACGCTGGAACGCTGCCTGGACGCGCTGACCGGGCCGGACGGCTACATCGAACCTCCCCCTGCAGACGCGGGCCTCGACGCTTGACCCTTTATCAGCATCCTTGCTATCAAGGTGCCTGATATAGTTTGACGTGCGAGGGAGCAATGAGCCCGATCACCGGTCCGGGCCTCGGCCTGGGCACCTGGCCCGCCCGGCGGGCCCGCATCAGTCCGGACGCCCCCGCGCTCCTCGACCGGCACCGGTCGCTGACCTACGCGGAGCTGGCGCAGCGTGTCGCGCAGGTGGCGGGCGGCCTCGCCCGGCTCGGCGTCCGCCGCGGTGACCGGGTCGCCTACCTGGGCGTGAACGCCGTCGAGGTGCTGGAGACCTGCTTCGCGGCCTGGTCGCTGGGCGCGATCGCGGTCCCGCTCAACCACCGGCTGGCCGGTGACGAGGTCCGCTACATGCTCGACGACTGCGGCGCCGGGGTGCTCGTGTACAGCGCCGACGCCGCCGGGCTGGTCGCCGCCGCCGCGCCGCTGCCGCCCTCGGTGCGCCATCTCGTCGCGGTCCGCCCCGACCCGTCCGGCCCCGACCGGGCCGGCGAGGCCGAGTTCGAGGCCGAGTTCGAGGCAGAGCTGGCCGCCGCCCCGCCCGCCGCGTCCGACCTGTCCGATGCGGCCACCGGGCTCGACGACCCGGCCGTGCTCCTCTACACCTCCGGGACCACCGGCCGCCCCAAGGCCGCGATCCTCACCCACGGGAACCTGACCTGGAACACGGTCAACCAGCTCGCACACGTCGATCTGCTCTCCACCGACCGCACGCTGTGCATCTCGCCGCTGTTCCACTGCGTCGGGCTCAGTCAGGTCACGCTGCCCGCGCTGCTCAAGGGCGCGAGCGTCGAGCTGGTCGAGCGGTTCGACCCGGCGCTGGTGCTGTCCCGGATCGCCTCCGGGATCACCGGCTTCGCCGCGGTGCCGACCATGCTGCAGATGCTCTGCGAGCACCCGGGCTGGACCGACACCGACCTGTCGTCGCTGCGCAGCGTCGTCTACGGCGGCTCACCAGTGCAGGAGCGGGTGGCCCGCGCCTGGCTGGAACGCGGGGTGCACCTGCAGCAGGGCTACGGCATGACCGAGGCGTCACCGGGCGTCTACATGGCCACCCGGGACGGCACCGCCGGGCACCCGCCCACGTCGATCGGGGTGCCGCACTTCTTCACCGACGTCGCGATCCTGCGCGGGGGCGGTCCGGAGCCGGTCGGCGACGAGCCGGGCGAGCTGCTGGTCCGGGGCCCGCACGTCGGTCCCGGCTACTGGGGACGGCCGGACGAGACCACGGCGTCCCGGGTGGACGGCGGCTGGTTCCGCACCGGCGACGTCGTGCGGGCCGGCCCGGACGGCTGGGCGTTCGCCGTGGACCGGGTCAAGGACATGTTCATCTCCGGCGGCGAGAACGTGTACCCGGCCGAGATCGAGGCCGTCGCCGTCGGGCACGACGCGGTCGCCGACTGCGCCGTCGTCGGGATCGCCGACGAGCGGTGGGGCGAGGTCGGCGTCGCCTACGTCCAGCCGCGTGACGGCGCCGTCGTCGACCCGGACGAGCTGCGCGGGTACCTGTCCGCCCGGCTCGCCCGGTACAAGGTGCCCAAGCACATCGAGCTGGTCGACGAGCTGCCGCGCAACGCCACCGGCAAGGTCCGCCGGGTGGAGCTGCGGGACCGGGCGGCGGCCCGATGACCGCGCTGGACCCGCCCGGGCTGCGGTCGCTGCCCGCGTCGCTGGAGACCGAGCGGCACGACGACGTCGTGGTGCTGCGGCTCGCCCGCCCGGCCAAGCGCAACGCGCTGAACGACGCCACCGTGCTCGGCATCGAGGCGTTCTTCGCCGATCCGCCGCCCGGTGTGCGCGCCGTCGTGCTGGACGCCGAGGGCGACCACTTCTGCGCCGGCCTGGACCTGTCCGAGCTGGGGGACCGGGACGTCGTCGCAGCCGTGGAGCACTCCCGGATGTGGCACCGGGCGTTCGAGCGGATGGCCGAGGGCCGGGTGCCGGTGGTCTCGGTGCAGCGCGGCGCGGTGGTCGGCGGCGGGCTGGAGCTGGCCGCCGCCACGCACGTGCGGGTGGCCGAGCCGAGCGCGTTCTACGCGCTGCCGGAGGGCCAGCACGGCCTGTTCGTCGGCGGCGGCGGATCGGTCCGGCTGCCCCGGCTGATCGGCGCGCACCGGATGGCCGAGATGATGCTGACCGGCCGGGTGCTGGACGCCGCCGAGGGTCTCGCCCTGGGGCTGTCGCACCACCTGGTCGGGCCCGGCGAGGGCCTGCCCAAGGCGCTCGAGCTGGCCCGGGCCGTCGCCGCCAACTCCGACATGACGAACTTCGCCGTGCTGCAGGCGCTGCCCCGGATCGCCGAGGCCGCACCCGCCCAGGGCTACCTGCTCGAGTCGCTGGTCGCCGCGGTGGCCGCCAGCAGCGACGAGGCCCAGGCCCGGATGCGCGCCTTCCTCGACGGCCGCAGCGGCCGGGTCCGCCGGGAGGGGGACCGGTGACCGGCCCGGACGGGCCGGAGCTGCTGCGGGCCGCGCCCGCCCGCCCGCCCGCGGACAGCGCGCTCGGCGGCTTCGTCGAGCACCTGCGCCGCGCGCACGGCCGCGAGTTCGACGACTACGCCGACCTGCACCGCTGGTCGGTGGCCGACCCGGACGGCTTCTGGGGCGCACTCGCCGAACACACCGGCGTCCGGTTCGCCACGCCGCCGACCGCGGTCCGCGGCGACACCGCCATGCCCGGCGCGCAGTGGTTCCCCGGCGCCACCCTCAACTACGCCGAGCACGCCGTCGGCCTCGCCGCGGCGGGCGCCGACGCCGACGCGGTCGCCGTCGTCGGGTACTCGCAGACCCGCGACCCCACCGAGCTCACCTGGGGCGGCCTGCGCGGCCAGGTCGCCGCCACCCGGGCCGGGCTGCGCCGGCTCGGCGTCCGCCGCGGCGACCGGGTCGCCGGGTACCTGCCCAACATCGCCGAGACCGTGGTCGCCTTCCTCGCCACCGCATCGCTCGGCGCGATCTGGACCTCCTGCGCGCCCGAGTTCGGCGCGAGCAGCGTGCTCGACCGGTTCGGCCAGGTCGAACCGGTCGTGCTGCTCGCCGTCAGCGGCTACGGCTACGCCGGCAAGCACGTCGACCGGCGCGAGCAGGTGGCCGCGATCCGGGCCGGGCTGCCGGGGCTGCGGCACGTCGTCGACGTCGGGTACGGGCCGGATCCGCTGCCCGGCACGCTGTCCTGGGCGGAGCTGCTGGCCGGGCCGGGGGAGCTCGCGTTCGATCCGGTGCCCTTCGACCATCCGCTCTGCGTGCTGTTCTCCTCGGGCACCACCGGCAAGCCGAAGGCGATCGTGCACGGGCACGGCGGGATCCTGCTGGAGCACCTCAAGAACCACGCGCTGAGCTGGGACCTGCGCCCCGGCGACCGGATCCTGTGGTTCAGCACCACCGCCTGGATGATGTGGAACGCGCTGGTCTCCGGGCTGCTGCGGGGCGCGTCGATCGTGCTCGTCGACGGCAACCCGCAGTACCCCGACCTGGGCCTGCAGTGGCGGCTCGCCGCCGAGACCGGGGCCACCCTGGTCGGCGCCGCCCCAGGTTTCCTGATGGCCTGCCGCGCCGCGGGCCTGCGCCCGGCCCGCGAGCACGACCTGTCCCGGGTCCGCCAGCTCGGCGCCGCCGGCAGCCCGCTGCCGCCGGAGGGCTACCGCTGGGTGGCCGAGCAGTTCGGCCCGGACGTGCTGCTCAACGTCGGCAGCGGCGGCACCGACATCTGCTCCGGGATCCTGCAGGGCGGCCCGTGGCAGCCGGTGTGGGCGGGTGAGATCTCCGGGCCCTGCCTCGGGGTGGACGCCCGCGCCTTCGACGAGCACGGCGCAGCCGTGGTCGGCGAGCTCGGCGAGCTGGTGATCACCCGGCCGCTGCCGTCGATGCCGGTCGGGTTCTGGGGCGACGACGACGGCAGCCGCTACCGGGCCACCTACTTCGACCACTACCCGGGAATCTGGCGGCACGGCGACTGGGTGCGGTTCGGCCCCACCGGCAGCGCGGTCGTCGCCGGCCGGTCGGACGCCACCCTCAACCGGGGCGGGGTGCGGCTGGGCACCGCCGAGTTCTACCGGGTCGTCGAGGAGCTTCCCGGGATCGAGGACAGCCTGGTGCTGCACCTGGAGGACCCGGCGGGCGGCAACGGCGAGCTGATGCTGTTCGTGCAGCCGGCACCCGGGACCGTGCTCGACGACGCGCTGCGCCGCCGGATCGCGGATGCGCTGCGGACCGAGCTGACCCCCCGGCACGTGCCGGACCGGATCGAGGAGGTGCCGGTGGTGCCGCGCAACCGGACCGGCAAGAAGCTGGAGGTCCCGGCCAAGCGGATCCTGCTGGGGGCCGCGGTGGACGAGGTCGCCTCGCGCGACGTGCTGGCCGATCCGGACGCCCTCGATGCGTTCGCCGAGCTCGCCGGGACCCGGCTGTGAGCCCGGCCGGGAGCCCGGTCCGCCGGGTCGCCGTCGTCGGGACCGGGGTGGTCGGTCTCGGCTGGACCGCGCTGTTCCTGGCCCGCGGCCTGGACGTCACCGCGACCGATCCCTCGCCGGGGGCCGAGCAGCGGCTGCGCGACGGCGTCGCCGCGCTCTGGCCGCGGCTGGATCCGGTACCGGGCGCCGCACCGGACCGGCTGGGCTTCGCGCCGACCGCCGCGGCGGCCGCCGAGCACGCCGACTTCGTGCAGGAGAACGGCCCGGAACGCGAGGACGTCAAGCACCGGCTGTTCGCCGAGCTGGACGAGGCGGCCCGGCCCGAGGTGGTGCTCGCGTCGAGCTCGTCCGGGTTGCTGCCCACCGACATCGCCCGCGGCGCGACCCGGCACCCGGAACGGGTGCTGGTCGGCCACCCGTTCAACCCGCCGCAGGTGATCCCGCTGGTCGAGGTGGTGCCGGGGGAGCGGACCGCGGAGCGCGCGGTGACCGAGGCGCTGGAGTTCTACACCGCGCTGGGCAAGCGGCCGATCCGGCTGCGCGCCGAGGTCCCGGGACACATCGCGAACCGGCTGCAGGCCGCGCTGTGGCAGGAGGCGTACTCGCTGGTGGAGCGGGGCGTCGCGAGCGTCGCCGACGTCGACGCGGCGATCGCGCACGGCCCCGGTCTGCGCTGGGCGGTGCTCGGGCCGTTCGCCAACCAGCACCTCTCCGGTGGCCCGGGCGGCCTCGCCCACGTGCTGGAGCACCTGGGCCCGCCGACCGAGCGCTACTGGCGCGACCTCGGCCGGGTCACGCTCACCCCGGAGCTCGCCCGGACCCTGGTCGACGGCGTGCACGACGAGCTGGGCGACACCGACCCGGCCGAGCTGGCCGCCCGGCGCGACGCCGTGCTGGCCGAGCTGCTGGACGCCAAGTCCCGCATCGACCTGCCCTGATCCCGCCCCCCGACCCCGCCCCGACCCCGCCCCGACCGGAGGACGACGACATGGCACTCGACCCGAGCACCGTGGACGCCATCGACGTGCACGTGCACGTCGAGCAGGACGGTCACGGCTGCTTCGCGCTGGACCAGGAGCTGATGGACGCCTCGGCGGCCTACTTCAAATCGGGCCAGGACCGCACCCCGACGATCGCCTCGATCGCCGAGCACTACCGGGAGCGCAGGCTCGCCGCGGTGGTGTTCACCGTCGACGCACCGGCTGGCACCGGGCATCCGGCGCTGTCCAGTGAGGAGATCGCCGATCTCGCCGCCGAGCACACCGACGTGCTGATCCCGTTCGGTTCGGTGGATCCGCACGGCGGCAAGGCATCCGTCGCCCGGATCCACCGGCTGGTCACCGAGCACGGGGTGCGCGGTTTCAAGTTCCACCCGAGCCTGCAGGCGTTCGAACCGGACGACCGCAGCTTCTACCCGCTGTACGAGGCGATCGCCGGGCTCGGTGTACCCGCCCTGTTCCACACCGGGCAGACCGGGATCGGTGCCGGATTGCCCGGCGGGCGCGGGATCAAGCTGCGCTACTCCAACCCGATGCTGCTCGACGACGTCGCCGCCGACCATCCGGAGCTGACCGTGGTGCTCGCGCATCCCTCGGTGCCGTGGCAGGACGAGGCGATCTCGATGGCCACCCACAAGTCGAACGTCTACATCGACCTGTCCGGCTGGTCGCCGAAGTACTTCCCGCCGCCGCTGGTCCGGGCGGCGAACTCGCTGATCAGGCACAAGGTGCTGTTCGGATCGGACTTCCCGGTGATCACCCCGGACCGCTGGCTGTCGGACTTCGAGCGGCTCGACCTCAAGCCCGAGGTCCGACCGCTGATCCTGAAGGAGAACGCGGTCCGGATGCTCGGGCTCTGACGCACCGCCGGCCCGCCCCGGCGGGCCCACCGTGCGCGACGGCTGTCCGGACGGGTTCCCGCAGAGATTGACAGCGCCGGCATCGTCGCAGGTCAGCGAGGCGCATCGATCCGGTTCCCGACGTCGTTGACACGATCGGATGATTCGTTCCGCAACGTTTCCCGGCGCGCAGCGGTTCGTTTCGCGGCGCGCGAAGTGACCTGGATCACTCATTGCGCCGGGGAACGGCCGCTTTCGGACGACTTCTCACAGTGTGGACGTATCCGGCCTCGGGGTTAGTCCGAACGGGTGTGCACACTGTCTGTCATGCACCTCGTCCCCCGGTTCGCGAGTCGGCGTCACGTCGACCTGCGCCGCCAGGCGAGCGCGCTCTGTTCCGGCGCCTGACGCGTCGGACCAGGGGGTGCGCCCGCCGTGGCCACCCTCCTCCGGTGCCTGCCGGTCCCGTGCCTCCCGGAACGGGCCCGGCCCGCACCACCCCTCCGGCCCGCGCCCCGTGCGCGACCCTCCCGCCCCGCCATCACGGCGGTCCGGGAGGGCGGGGTCCGACACCCGCCGGAACCCCCACGTCCGGCCTGCCGCGCCCCGGCGTCCGACGGTGCCCGCACCGGCGGACGGCCCGGCCCGCTGCTACCGCGACGTCCACAGTGGGCGCCGGCCTCAGGCGCCCCGCTCCGTGCCGGACCCCGACTCCGCTCCCCACCGAAGAATCAGGAGGCACCTCGTGCCCCAGTACCGTGCACACCGGCCCTCCCGGGTCGGGCTCGTCGCGGGAGGCGCCGCGCTCGCCGGCACCGCCCTGCTCGGCCTGTCCGGCGCCGCCCAGGCGGCCACCCCGGACGTCGTGCCCGACCTCGGTCCGCTGCTCAGCGCCCCGAACGACGCCCAGCCGACCCCGGCCCCCCAGGCGCCGTACGTCGAGCCGTCGTACACCGCGTTCGACTCCGACCAGCCGCTCCAGCAGCTGCGTGACTTCGCGCCGGCCGGCGTGCCCGTCGCCGGCCTGGTGGACGTCGTCTCGAAGGCGCCGAAGCAGATCACCCCGACCGTGCTGCAGAACGGAACGGTCGGCGAATGAGTCTCATCCCGAAGTCCCGGTGGGGGCGGCGGTCCGCGTTCGCGCTGCTGGGCGCGGCCGTCGTCGCCGGGGTCGCGGTGCTCCCGGCGCAGGCCCAGAACAGCATCGACGTGGTCCGGTCGGAGGTGACCGGCGCCGACGACAAGACCTACTGGGTCGAGAACAACCTCACGCCGGAGGCCCGTCAGCAGTCCGCCGACGGACCCCGCAAGGAGTACATGGTCGTCTGGGCCGGTGACGAGAACGTCGCCGACACCGCGGTCTCCGACGTGCGGAACCTGCCCGGATCGCTGGCCGATCCGATCGACAAGGTGCGCGACGCGCTGCCCGGTCCGGACTTCATGGCCGTCGTCGACGCCACGAAGGGCTCCCCGGACTACGGCAAGGTGGTGAACACCGCGACCGTCGGGCCGCTGGTGGAGAACGAGCCGCACCACATGCAGTACTCGTGGCGCAAGGGCGACAAGATCTACGCAGGCGGGCTGTACTCCGCGGCGACCTACGTCTTCGACGTCACCGCGCTGCCGGAGCTGAAGCTGTCCGGCATCTCGCTGCCCTCGCAGACGCTCTGCGGTTCGGTACCGGACGCCTACTGGGTGCTGAACGACGGCACCGCCTACGGCACCTACATGGGCGGTCCGGTCGCACCGGGCCCGTGCCGCTACACGCACGGCGAGGTCCGCACGGGCAACGGGTTCGCGGGCTCCCCGGGCTCGGTCGTCCGGCTCGGTGAGGACGGCGAGAACCTGGTCGAGGCCCCGGCCGCGACCGAGACGCCGGAGGACCCGACCCAGTGCCTCAACATGCCGGCCCTGGGCAACCCCACCTGCGCCAACCCGCACGGCATCCAGGTCCGCGAGGACCTGGACACGATGGTCACCAGTGACTACGCCGAACCGCGATCGATCATCCTCGACCCGGTGAAGAACCCGTCGCCCTACCTGCGCCGGCCCACGGTGCGCACCTGGGACATCTCCGACCTGAACCACCCCAAGGTCAAGTCGGTGGCCTACCTGCCCACCGGGCCGCGCTCCAACGGGCAGGACCCGCTGCGCAACGAGAACCGCGCCGCGATGGAGACCACGGTCACCAACCGGCCGGAGAACAAGGGCGCGTTCGCCCAGACCATGCAGGGCGGCGCGATCTTCTACACGCCCGACATCACCGTCGAGAACCCGGAGTGGCGCGAGGTCTTCGATCTCGGCACGGTCGCCCCGGAGTTCGGCGTCGGCGGCGAGAACGGCGGTCCGAGCGCCAACGGCGGCTGGCTGCAGACCAGCCCGGACGACCGGACGCTCTACCACGCCACCATCGGCCGCAAGGCCGGCACGCTCGGACCCGACGACAAGGGCACCGCGGGCGGGGTCGTCGCGCTGGACATCGAGAAGCTGGTCGGCGCCGGTACGGGCACCACCTGCTCGATCGACACCGAGGAGGAGATCACCGCCGGTGGTGCCGAGCCGGACTGCCCGACCGTCCGGTCGAGCGTCGGGATCAACCCGGACGAGACCGGGGCCGGTCCGCACTGGGGTGCGCTGGACAACCTGGACCTGGGCGAGGACGGCTTCTACCGGGAGACCGACCAGCCCCAGCGCCTCGCCACGGCGAACTACTTCGTGGCCCGGACCGGGCTCGACGGTGACCACCGGGTCTGCATGGTGGACATCGCCCGCGACGGTGCGCTGACCCTCGACGAGACCTTCGTCGACGAGGACACCGGCGAGACCTGCATCAACTTCAACCGCGAGAACTGGCCGCACGGTGCGTTCGGCAACGCCAAGCCGCACTCGATGCTGTTCGTCGCCGCGGACGAGGACATCAAGGACTGATGACGATGTCGGTCACCCTGCTGCCGTACCTGGTGGCACCTGTGCCGGCCGGCGGGCTGCTGCCCGCCGGCCCGGCCGGGACGGTCCCCGCCCTCGTGGCGGGGGCCGTGGTCCCGGCCCATCCCGCCGTCCTCGCGGCGGGACCGTTCGACGGCGCCCCGGCCGGGATCGCCGTCGCCCGGCTGGTGCTGCTGACCGGCCTGGCGCTGGTCGCCGGCGCCGGGCTGGTCCGCCCGGTCGCCGGGCCCCCGCTGCGGGCGGAGCGGGTCGTCGCCGCGGCCGCGGCTCTCGCCGTCGCCGGCGCCGCGGTCGCGGCGACGACCCGGTCCGGCTGGACCGCGTGGGGGATCGGGCTGGTCGCCGTCGCCGTCGCGGTCCCGGTGTTGCTGGGCACCCGCCGTCCGGTGACCGCCGCGCTGCCCGGCGCGGCGGCGACCGGGTTCCTGGCGGTCCTGCTGGCCTCCGCGCGGAGCGGGCCCGTCGCCACCGCGCTGGACGCCGGATACGCCGTCGCCGCCGCTCTGCTCACCGGTGCGGCGCTGCACCTGCTCACGCGGCGGGGGGCGGCCCCCGGGGCCCCCGGCCGGGACCGGAGCGCCCCCCTCGAGTGGATCGCGGTCGTCGCGGGCGTGCTCGCCACCGCGGTCGCATTCGCGCAGATCCTGCTCACCGGCCCGTTCAGCGGGATCGACCTGGTGGGGACCGGTTACGGCCGGGCCGCGCTGGCCGCCGCCCTCGCCCCGGCCGTCGTCACCGGGGTGCTCGCGTTCGATCTGTTCGCGGGCCGCGGTACGGCGCGGACCGGCACCGGCACCGGCCGGGCCCGGGCCCGGGCCGCCGCGTTGCGGGAGCGGACCCGGACCGTCGCCGCGGTCGCCGCGGTGCTGGGCGTCGCCGCCGCGTCGGTGCTCGCCGCACTGCCGGTGCCGGCCGCCGCGGCCGAACCCGGACGGCTGCTGGCCCGCGGCGTCGATCTCGGCTCCGGCCCGCTCACCCTGGTCGTGACCCCGATGCGGCCCGGCCCGAACCTGGTGCAGCTGACCGGCCCCGGACTCGTCGTGCCGGATGCGACCGGGCCGGACCCGGCCCCGGTGACCACCGCTGAGCCGATGGCCGGCCACGGACCCGGGCCCGCGGGCGGGACCGGGTTCGGCGTGCGGGTCGCCGACCGCGAGGTCCCGGTGACCGCGCGCCCGGGGGCACCCGGGGGCTGGGCCCTGGTCGACCTGCCCGCCGGGACCCGATCGCTGGACGTGCTGGCCGGCGGGATCTCCCGCACCGTGCCGGTCGACGTGGGATCCGACCGGGTGGCACCGGCCGGGGCCACCGGCCCGGACGGACCCGAGTGCGCGTCCGCGGTGCTCGGCGCCGTGGTCGCCGCGGGCCCGGCGGCCGGCGCCGTCGGGGCCTGCCCCGCCGAGTCGCTGCGCCCGGCCGACGAGCGGGCGCTGCGCGACACCGTCCGGTCGCTGGCGGTCCGCGGCGCCCCGGGGATCGCGCTCGCCGCGGACGCCTCGCCCCGCTCCCGGGCCGCCGCCGATGCGGTCCGCGCCGAGGCCGCCGCCGCCGGGATACCGGTGCTCCCGCAGGCCGGGGCGGACGGCGCGCTCGTCGTCGTCTCCGGCTGGCAGGACGCCGCCCGCGCGGTCCGGGAGGTCGCGCTCGCCGCGCACGATACCCCGACCGCGCTCGGCGGGACCTACCTGGCGCCGTGGCTGCTGACCGGCGGCGTGCTCGGGACCGCGCAGAGCGCGGTCCTCCCGCTGCCGTTCGGGCCGCAGGAGCCGCTGCCGCAGCGCTACGTCCGGGCGCTGGCCGCGACCGCACCGGGCTCGGCGCCGTCCACCTCCGGGCTGCTGGCCTGGGCGGACGCCACCGGGCAGCGGATCGAGGAGCCGTTCGGCCTGTACGGCGCCGCCCCGGTCGCGGTGCCGATGAGCATCGAGCCGCCGGGGGAGAGCGGGCACCACGGCGGGCCGAACACCGCCGCCTGGTTCCCCGGCGGCGCCGTCGTGCACATCGGCCCGCTCGCGGTGCCCACCACCCCGTGACCGCCCGCGCACCCGATCCCTGCCCGATCCCCGAGCCTCCCGAGGAGAGACCATGTCCGTCACCCAGGACCGCAGACCGGGGCCGCTGGTGCGCGCCCTGCGCGAGATCCCGGCCACCGAACGCGCGGCCTACGGCCCGCGCGACCGCGAGGCCCCGCCGCCGCAGTGGCGGGTGGTTGTCGTCGGCCTGGTGCTGGCGGTGCTGTTCCTGATCGGGGTGGGCACGGTCGCCCCGGCCACGATGGTCGGCACCGCCGCGCTCGGCCTGGCACTCGGCTTCACCCTGTTCCACTCTCGGTTCGGGTTCACCTCCGGCTGGCGGCAGCTCGTCGCCGTCGGCCAGGGTGCCGCGATCCGGGCGCACATGCTGATGCTCGGCACCGCCGCGGTGCTGTTCGCGGTGATCCTCTCGTCCGGGTTCGCGCTGGCCGGCGAGCCGCGCGGGTTCACCTCGCCGATCGGCATCGGGCTGGTCGTCGGGTCGTTCCTGTTCGGGCTGGGGATGCAGGTCGGCGGCTCGTGCGCGTCCGGCACGCTGTTCGCCGTCGGCAGCGGGCAGAGCGCGATCGTGCTGACCCTGTTCGGGTTCGTCGTCGGCTCGATGTTCGCGGTGTTCACGCACACCTTCTGGACCGAGACGGTGCCCCGCGGGCCGAGCGTGAACCTGGCCGAGCTGCTCGGCTACCCGGGCGCGCTGGCCGTGACCCTGCTGACACTCGCCACGATCACGGTGGTCACCTGGGTGGTCGCCCGGCGCCGCACCCCGCCGCCGGTGGAGCGGCCGCCGTCGGCCCGCGGGATCGCCCGGGTGCTGCGCGGCTCCTGGTCGATGTGGGCCGGCGCGCTGGTGCTGGCGGTGCTCAACGCCGCGGTGCTGTTCGTCTCGGCCGCCCCCTGGGGGGTGACCGCGGCGTTCGCGCTGTGGGGCTCGAAGTTCCTGGAGCTGTTCGGCGCCGACGCGGCGAGCTGGGCGTACTGGCAGGTCCCGGCGAACGCGCAGGCGCTCGCCGGGCCGGTGCTCGCCGACCGGGTGTCCAACCTGGACATCGGGATCATGATCGGCGCGCTGATCGCGTCGGCGGTCGGCGGCGCCTTCGTGCTGCACCGGCGGATCCCCTGGAAGCTCGCCCTCGGCGCGGTGCTCGGCGGGATCGCGATGGGCTACGGCGCCCGGCTCGCGGGCGGCTGCAACATCGGCGCCTACTTCTCCGGGATCGCCTCGTTCAGCCTGCACGGCTGGATCTGGGCCGTCGTCGCGCTCGGCGGCACCTGGGTCGGGCTGCGGCTGCGGCCGCTGTTCGGCCTGACCAACCCCAAGCCTGCGGACTCGCTCTGCTGAGCGGGTCCGCCGGACGCTCCCTCGACGAAAGGTTCGACCCATGAACGCACATTCCAGGACCGCTGCCGGACGCGCGACGCTCGCGGTGGCGGGTGCCGGAGCGCTGCTCGCCCTCGGCGGCGGTCTCGCCCACGCCGATGCCCCGGACGGGCCGGAGGTTCCCGAGGCCCCCGAGACCACCGAAAGCGCCGGACCGGGCGTCCCGGTGTTCCTGCTCGACGGCGCCCCGGCACTGCCGGCGCCGGACGCACTGCTCACCCCGGTCGACCTGACCGCACCCGCGTTCGCGGTGCTCGACGGCCTGACCTGACGAGCTCCCCGGGCGTGCGCACAGGCGTCCGGGGGATCGGCTCGCCCGGGGCCCGCGAGCCGCACCGACGGCCACCCGGCCACCGCTCCGGCGGCGGCCGGGTGGCCGTCCGCATGTCCGCACCCGGACGTGGCCGGGATCACGCTTCCGCCGACGGTCCGCGACGCCCGGTAGTCCCCGCCGCGCGGGCCGGGGCCCCGTCGGGTGGTCCTGCCGCCACCCGTCGATCCGGGGGTTCCGTGTCGGTACGAGATCGTGCATCATCGCGTTACCGGTGGTAACGTTACCACCGGTTACAGCACACGACCTGGACCATGTGACGTCGTCGTCCGTGAGGAGTCGAGATGACCGCGACCGTTCCCGAGGCCAGGGCCGACCAGCCCGCCGACCGGAAGGACACCGCCGAGCGGCTGCTGCGCTCGTCCGCGGAGCTGTCGTTCGACCCGTCCACCCAGGTCGACTGGGATACCCCGCTCGACCGCACCAAGCACGGTATGAGCCCGGAGTGGTGCAGCCTCTTCGGCACCGCCTACTGGGACGAGCTGACCGAGGAGCAGCGCACCGAGCTGACCCGGCACGAGGCCGCGTCGGTCGCCTCCACCGGGATCTGGTTCGAGATGATCCTGCAGCAGATGATGCTGCGGGACTTCTACGCCAAGGACCCGACCGACCCGTCGTTCCAGTGGGCACTGACCGAGATCGCCGACGAGTGCCGGCACTCGATCATGTTCGCCCGCGGCTCGGCGAAGCTCGGCGCACCCGCCTACGTGCCGAAGCGCTCCACTATCGAGCTCGGCAGGCTGTTCAAGACGACCGCGAGCGGAGAGGCCGCCTACGCGTCGATCCTGGTCGCCGAGGAGGTGCTCGACGTGATGCAGCGGGACTGGATGCGCGACGAGCGCGTCGTCCCGTTCGTGCGCACCGTCTCCAACATCCACGTGGTCGAGGAGTCGCGGCACATGAAGTTCGCCCGCGAGGAGACCCGCGAGCACCTGCAGCGGGCCGGCCGGGTGCGCAGGCAGTTCAACGCGCTCTACGTCGCCGCGGCCGCCTACTTCATCGTCTCCAGCATGTGGAACGAGCAGGTCTACGAGAACGTGGGGCTGGACCGGGCGCGCGCGGTGCGCGAGGCCGGGGCCAACGAGCACCACAAGGCGCTGCTGCGCAGCTCCTGCGCCGGGCTGATGGAGTTCCTGTCCTCCTGCGGCCTGCTCACCACGCCGGCGCTGCACTTCTACCGCCGCGCCAGCCTGATCTGAACCGGCGGTCCATCGTGCCCTTCGCGATCACCCAGACCTGTTGCACCGACGCGTCCTGCGTGTCGGTGTGCCCGGTCAACTGCATCCACCCGGCGCCCGGTGAGCCCGACTTCGGGACCACCGACATGCTCTACGTCGATCCGCGGACCTGCATCGACTGCGGCGCCTGCGCCGACGCGTGCCCGGTCGACGCGGTGTTTCCGGTGGAGCGGCTGAGCGCATCGCTCGCCGGGTATGCGCAGGTCAACGCGGACTTCTACGCCGACCGGCCGATCTCGGCGGCGACCGCGGGCGGATCGCCGACCTTCCACGAGTGGCAGCCGCCGACCTTCACCCGGACGCTGCCCGCGAACATGGCGCCGCTGGACGTGGCCGTCGTCGGGACCGGGCCGGCCGGCATGTACACCGCGCAGGACCTGCTGCTGCACACCTCGTCCCGGATCACCCTGGTGGACCGGCTGGACACCCCGGGCGGCCTGGTCCGCTTCGGCGTCGCCCCGGACCACCCGTCGACCAAGCGGATCGGCGAGTCGTTCGCGCGGTTCCACCGCCATCCCCGGGTGCGGATGCGGCTGGGCACCGAGGTCGGGCGCGACGTCACCGCCGACGAGCTCGCCCGCCGGCACGACGCGGTCGTGTGGGCGGTCGGCGCACCGGAGCCCAGGGACCTGGACCTGCCCGGCGCCGGGCTGCTCGGCAGCATCGCCGCGGACACCGTGGTCGGCTGGTACAACGGCCATCCCGAGGTGCCCGCCGACGCCGTCGACACCGCGGTGCCGCGGGTCGTCGTGGTCGG
Organism: Pseudonocardia sp. NPDC046786; assembly: GCF_040645415.1. Lineage (NCBI taxonomy): Bacteria > Bacillati > Actinomycetota > Actinomycetes > Pseudonocardiales > Pseudonocardiaceae > Pseudonocardia > Pseudonocardia sp. NPDC046786. The sequence goes on from NZ_JBEYYF010000021.1 coordinate 105,845, forward strand.
CACCGGCAACGTCGCGATCGACGTGGCGCGGGTGCTCACCGCGCACCCGGACGATCTCGCCGGCACCCCGGTCGCGCCCCACGTGCCGCCCGCCCTGCGGGCCGGCTCGATCAGGGAGGTCGTGCTGCTGGCCCGCCGCGGGCCGGAGGCGGTCGCCGCGACGGCGCCGGAGCTGCGCGAGCTGCTCGGCCGGTCCGGTGTGGACGTGGTGGTCGACGAGCACGATCCGCGGATCGCCGAGTCGCTGGACGGGCCGGCCGCCGGCGAGGCGCACGGCCTGCTGCGCTGCGCGGTCCGGGAGAAGATCGACTGGTCGGTGCCTGCGGACCGGCCGCGGGTGGTGTTCCGCTTCCACTCCGCGCCGGAACGGCTGGAGGGGTCCGTTCGGGTGCAGGGCGTGCAGACCGCCGACGGGACCCTGATCCCGGCCGGCCTGGTGGTGCGCGCGGTCGGGCACCGCGGGCGGCCCGTCCCCGGCCTGCCGTTCGACGACGGCCGCGGGATCGTCCCGAACGACGCCGGACGGGTCGAGGGCAGGCCCGGGCACTACGTGGTCGGCTGGATCAAGCGCGGGCCGTCCGGCGGGATCGGCACCAACCGGACCTGCGCGGCGGAGACCGTCGGCGCGCTGCTCGACGACGCGGTCGCCGGGCGGCTGCCGGAGCGGTCCCGGTCCGGCACCGGGCTGCGCGCACTCGCCGGCCGCCTGCGGCGCTGACCCGGGCCGCGCAGGACCGCGCCGCGCCGGACCGGGCCGCGCCGGATCAGCGGCCGAGATCGAGCAGGGAGAGCGCGCCGCGCAGCACCCCGTCGAGCCCGGCGACCGGGATCTCCCGCTGCCAGCCGTCGAGCGTGCCGTGCACGGCGACCCGGCCGGGCGCGGTGTCCAGCCGGTGCAGCCGCAGACCGGCCGGCAGGCCGGGCAACGTGACGGTGCCGGACCGGACCCCGCGCAGTGGGCTGCGGTCGAGCAGCGCGCGCACCGACCGCCGCGCCTCCGCCGAGCGGGGCGGCCCCATCCGGCGCCCGGCGACGGTAAGAGCGGTCACGGTCCAGGCCAGGGTGTGCCCGTCCAGCGAGAGATCCAGGTCGGCCGAGCCGAACCCGGGGCGCCCGCGCCTGCGGGCCCGCACCACGCCGTCCGGATCGATCGTCACCGCCAGCCCGGGGGCCCGCTCACGCAGCCGGCCGGCGATCCAGGCCGGGTCCAGCACCGCGGTGAACGCGACCGGGCCGGTCCGCAGACCCGGGGTGAGCGCGGGCCGCAGCCGCACGTCGCTGGCGACGACGGTGAGCTCGCGCAGCCGCAGCGCCGGACGGACCACGTCCCGGGCGGTCAGCCGGACCTCGTCGAGCCTGCCGGTGCTCAGCGCGCGCGGGTCGAGCCCGGACGTCGAGACCGAGGTGGGCACCAGCCGGACGTCGACCTCCCCGCTGCGCAGCGTGGTCTCCCGGCCGACGTAGCGGTACCGGACGGCCTCGACGAGCGCGCGCAGCAGCAGCGCCGTGCCCGGCCCGGTGCCCGAGGCGAGCAGCGCCGCGGTCTCCCACGTCCCGGGCGCCTCGTGGCCGGAGGTTCCGGACCGGGTGCCGGCGTACCCGGCTCCGGTACCGGCGGTCTCCGCTAGGGCCATGCGGCTCGATGCTCCTTCGGCGGCGCCCGGCCGGAGCGGGCCGGCGGGTGCGGATGTCGGGCGGTCCCAGCGGGACCCCGTCGAGCGTCGCAGGTCCGCCGGGCCGGTGCGAACCGGTGACCGCGCACTGCGCCGACGGGCCGGTGACTGGCGGTCGGCGGGGCGTTCCGGCCCGCCCGGTTGCGCTCTCGTTACCGGCGTCGATCCGGGCGTTTGCGCCGCCCGCGGACCGCGGCGCAATGGTCGGCCCGGTGCGGCGGACGCCGGTCGGCCGGCGGCGCCGCCGGCGAGCAGCGACGGCCGGACGGGCCGCGCACCGGCCCCGACGACCGGGCCGCGGCGGTCGGGCCGGCCGACCGCGCCGGGCCCCGGCCCACGCGCGGGCCGGTCCGAGCTGTACCGCCCGGCCGGCGCTTGGGCCGGGCCGCCCGTGCCGCCCCGGCCGCCTGCGGTGCCGTCAGGCGCAGACGGCGGCCGGGGATGCGTGGCCGAGCAGTGTCCGGGGCGCCAGGCAGCTCTGCGCGGCGCTGCGGTAGGCGTGGCTGACCTTCCGGGGCCGCCCGTCGGCGTCGATCAGCAGCCGCTCCCAGAGCAGCAGCACCGCGCCGGGTGCGACGCGCAGCCGGCGGGCCGCGGCCTCGTCGGCGCACACCGCGTGCAGGTTGGTGAGGATCCGGCCGGGCGGGCGCCCGTAGGTGCGCCGGACCGCGGAGCTGAACTCGTGGCGGGTGCCGACCACCAGCGGGCGCGGGTCCGCGCTGGGTTCGGTGTAGCGCCGGTACAGCGAGGACGGCCGGCCGTCCCGGTGCATCAGGAACTCGTCCAGCGCGACGGTGTCACCGGCCGTCGGCAGCATCCGGCTGAGGAACGGCGCGACCGGGATGGTGACCGAGGTGAGGTGCCGGTAGCCGTGCCGGCCGGCCTCGCTCTCCCGGAACGGGACGCCGGAGCTGAGCCGGTAGGCGGTGACCGGGCGACGATGGTGTGCCCGTTGCGGCGGACCAGCGTGCCCCCGGCGTGCAGCTGCGCGAGTACCTGCTTCATGGTCGAGCGGGCGGCGCCGTAGGTGCGGGCCAGGTCGGCCTCCACCGGCCGGGATCCGGCCGGGATCCCCTCCCGGATCGCGGCCCGCAGCTCCATGTGCAGGTCGGCGTGCGAGCTCCGGAGCAACGTCGGGGCCGCCGCCGGGCCGGGCGGTGTCGGCTGCGACGCGGGGAACGGTGCGGCGAGCGGGTCGTCGTCGAGCTCGGCCCCGCTGGTCGTGGTGGACAGCACGACGCGGGCCGCCGGGTAGTGCGTGATGCTGAACTCGCGCGGCCTGCGGTCGGCGCTCCACAGCACCCGGGACTTGACGATCAGTAACGCGCCCGGGGAGGTGCGCAGCTGGGTGGCGGTGCGGTCGTCGGCGGCGTGGCCCTCGACCCAGGTGTCGATCCAGCGGGCTCCGGTAGGTCCGCTCGAAGGTCTCCTCGAACCGCCCGTCGTGGCTGCGCGGGACGAGCGGCCGGCCCCGTCCCTCGTCGAGGGTGTAGCGGGTGTAGAGCAGGATCGGGTTGCCGACGTGCAGGTCGAGCACCTCGCAGGCGTGCACCCGGCTCGCCGTGGTGCGCAAGTGGTGCCGGGTGACCGGGACGACGCGATGTAGCGGTTGTCGGTGATCACCACCTGGCGCTCCGGGGCGGTCCCGATGTTCCAGGCGACGCCGTTGTCGATCGGGATGTCGATCATCACGGAGGTGACGACGGTCCGTCGACGTTCCTGATACACATCGGTGCCGGTTCACCGGCCGGGCCGGCGGATCGGGTCGCGACGGCCGACGGCCCGCCCCGGCGGTGCTCGGGACGGGCCGTCGTGGCGGTCGTGCGGGGGTCAGCGCCCCGGGCCGGACTCCAGGTCCCGGCCGGCCTGCACCTCCCCCTCGCCGGTGTTCACGGTGGCGACGGCGGCCTTGCGCTCGGACGCCTCGGCCGAGGCGTCCGGGGCGGTGGGCGCACCCGGGCCGTGGCCCTGGGCCTCGGCCTTCATCAGCTCGTCGACGTCGACCTGGCCCGGGTCGTCGAGGACGGCCTCGAGCCGTTCCCGGTCCAGCTCCCCGGTCCAGCGGGCGATCACCAGGGTGCCGATCCCGTTGCCGGTGAGGTTGGTCAGCGCGCGGCCCTCGGACATGAAGCGGTCGATGCCGACGATCAGCGCGAGGCCGACCAGCGGGATGATGTGGTCGAACGCGGCGATCGAGGCCGCGAGGGTGACCAGCCCGGCGCCGGAGACGCCCGCGGCGCCGTTCGACGAGATCAGCATGAACAGCAGCAGGCCGATCTGGGTGGAGATCGGCACGTCGACGCCGAACGCCTGGGCGATGAACATCGCGCCCATCGTCATGTAGATGGCGGTGCCGTCGAGGTTGAACGAGTAGCCGGTCGGGATGGTCAGGCCGACGACGTGCTTCGGCGTGCCGGCCGCCTCCAGCTTCGTCATCATCCGCGGCAGCACCGTCTCCGACGACGACGTGCCGAGCACGATCAGCAGCTCGTCCTTGATGTAGCGGATGTACTTCAGGATCGAGAAGCCGGCGAGCCGGCAGATCGGGCCGAGGCAGAAGAAGATGAACAGCAGGCAGGTCAGCCAGAAGGTGACCATGAACTGCGCCAGGCTGCCCAGGATCGCGCTGCCGTGCTCGCCGATGGTGTAGGCGATGCCGCCGAACGCGCCGATCGGCGCGACCCACATGACCAGCTTGATGACGCCGAACATGACCTTGGCGAAGGAGTCGAGCGCGTAGACGACGCTCTTGCCGCGCTCACCGAGCATGGTGATCGCGACGCCGACGAGGATCGCCAGCAGCAGCACCTGCAGCAACTGCCCGTCGACGAACGCCGACGCGAACGAGGTCGGCACCAGGTTGAGGATGAAGTCGGTGAAGCCGCCGCCCGCGGCGCCGCCCGCGGACTCGATGGTGTCGTTCGCGGCCGAGCCGTCGAACGTCTCCCGGTTGTAGCCCAGGCCGGCTCCCGGCGCGATCAGGTTGATCGTGATCAGGCCCAGGCCGAGCGCGACGACCGTGGTGGCGTTGAAGTAGATGACCGTCCGCAGGGCCAGGCCGCCGACCTTGGCCAGGTTGCCCAGGCCGGCGATGCCGACGACCACGGTCGCGAAGATGACCGGGGCGATGACCACCTTCACCAGGTTGATGAACAGGGTGGCCAGCCACTGCATCTGCGCGCCGACCTCGGGCAGCAGCAGCCCGACGAGGATTCCGGCACTGATGCCGATCAGCACCCAGAAGTACAGGTGCTTCCAGATGGGTGTCCGCTTCCGCTGCGACCGGTCGACCGTCGGTGGTCCCGGGTCCGCCGTGGGACTGCTCATGGTTCGCTCCCTCGCGTCACGATGCTGCAGGGAGGCTCCCGGCCGGCGGCCCGGTCTTCCACTCAGTGGACGGTTTCTTGGGATTGGCTTGACGTACCGGTCATATCGGGTGCGCCGTACCCTTCGGACATGACCGGGCTGTCGCGTCGCGCGCTGCTGCGCACCTCCGGCGCCCTCGCCGGACTGGCGCTCGGCGGCGGTCTGATCACCGGCTGCGCCCCGGCGCCGCCGCGGCCGCCGGAGCCGTTCCGGCTGGCCACCGGCCCGGAGGGGGCGGTCTACCGGGAGATCGGTCTCGCACTGGCCGGGGTACTCGACCGGGCGTGGGGCCGGCCCGTCGTCGAGCTCGTCTACACCGACGCGGCGCCGGAGAACATGGCGATGCTGACCGGCGGCCGGGTGGAGATGGCGTTCGTCAACGTCGACGTCGCCGCGGCGCACGCCGGGCAGGTGATGGCGCTCGCCCGGGTCTTCGACTCGGTGATGCACGTGCTCGTCCCGTCCGGCAGCACCGCGCGCGACCTGCGCGACCTCGACGGCGCGACGCTGGCCGCCGGGATGCCGCTGTCCGGGACCCGGTACCTGGCCCGCCGGCTGCTGGACCAGGCCGGCAGCGACGCCGACCTGCGCAGCTACTCGCAGGCCGACTCGGTGCGCGCGTTCCGTTCCGGCGAGGTCGACGCGGTGCTCAGCCTCACCGGGATGCCCACCCCGGCGGTCACCGAGCTGGCCCGCGACGGCGCGGTGCGGCTGCTCGACCTGACCGCCCAGGTCGAGCAGCTGGTCCGGGCCCATCCGCTGGAGTACGTGCCGGTGGTGGTCCCGGCGACGATGTACCCGCCGATGGAGTCGGCGCCGGCGCTGGCCGTGCCGACCCTGCTCGCGGTGCAGCCGTCGATGGACGAGCAGCTCGCGAACTGGCTGACCGGGGTGCTGTTCGCGCACGCCGCCGAGCTGTCCCGGGTGCGCGGCGAGGCGAGCCAGATCAACCCGCGCACCGGCGCGGCGACCACCCCGGTCGCGCTGCACCCGGGTGCCCGGCGCTGGTTCCGGGAACGCAAGCCCTGACCCGCGATCAGGTCGCGGGCGGCACCCGGACGACGGCGGTCAGCCCGCCGCCGGGCGTCCCGGTCAGCTCCAGCGACCCGCCGGCGTCGCCGAGAACCTGGGCGACGATGGCCAGCCCGAGCCCGGTGCCGGGGACGTTCTGGTCGTGCGGGCTGCGCCAGAAGCGCTCCGTCGCGCGCCGCCTGCCCTCCTCGTCCAGCCCGCGGCCGTCGTCGACGACGTCGATCCGGTAGCCGGCCTCGTCCGGGCGGCCGCGCACCGTGACGGTGCTGCCGCGGGAGAGCCGGACGGCGTTCGCGACCAGCTCGTCGACGGCCGCGGCGAGCCCGCCGGTCGGCTCCCGCACCCGGGTCGCGGTGCCGGTCAGGTCCTCGGCGAACTCCATCCCGGCCTCCTCGGCGACCGCCCGCCAGGCCGCGGCGCGGTGCCCCAGCGCCGTCCCGACCGGCCCGGACGACGCGGCGGGCCGGTCGGCGACCGCGGTCGCGGCGAGCATGCTGGACAGCACGGTGCTCATCCGGTCGAGATCGTCGACGGCGTCGGAGTAGGCGACCCGCGCGTCGTCGTCGGCGGCCAGGTGCGGTTCCAGGTTCTCCACCGACAACCGGACCGAGGCGATCGGGTTGCGCAGCTGGTGGGCGGCGTCGGCGACGAACCGCTGCTGACGTTCGATGGTGCGGCGCACCGCGTCGACCATGTCGTTGAAGCCGGCGGTGAGGTTGCGCAGCTCCGGCGGCCCGGAGTCGGGTGCGGCGCGGGCGTCCAGCCGGCCGGCGCGGACCGCGGCCGCGCTGCGTTCCAGGTCCGCGACCGGCCGCAGGATCCACCGGGTCATCGGCCCGACCAGCCACACCGCCAGCGTCGCGACCAGCGCGAAGAGCCCGCCCAGCAGCGCCCAGTCGCCGAGGATCTCGGCGCGCACCGAGTCCGTCGGGACGGCGAGCACCAGCGCGGCGACGACCTGGGAGTCCCGGCCGACCGGCGTCACGATGAGCTCGGGCTCGATCCGCCACGGCCAGACGGTGCGTTCCACCGGCGGCAGCTGCCCGGCCAGCACGCCGGTCAGCCGGTCCGTCGCGGCCGCGGGCGGCGGCGAGCCGTCGGTGGCGTGCAGCACCTGCTGCTCGCGGTCGAGGAACCACATCGGGGTGTCGTAGAGGTCGGCGTACTCGTCGAGCTCGGCGCGCAGCCGCACCAGGTCGGCCTGCAGGGCGGTCCCGCCGGTCAGCGCGGTGAGGGCCAGCACCGAGAACCGGCTCGCGTCGCTGAGCCGGTCGGCGACCAGCGTGGTGGTGTGCCGTTCGGCGACGGTCCCGGCGGTCGGCACCAGCACACCCAGCATCAGCAGGACGAGCAGTGGCGCGATCGCCACGACCAGCCGGCGTCTCACGGGCCGACCTGGTATCCGACGCCGCGCAGGGTGCGGATGGTGACCCGGCCCCCGAGCTTGCCGCGCAGCGTGGCCATGTGCGTGTCCAGGGTCCGCGAGCTGGACTCGGTCGGGGCCTCCCACACCTGGTCGATCACGAACCCGCGCTCCACCGGCTGCCCGGCCCGCTCGAACAGCAGCGCCAGCACCGCGGACTCGATCGCGGTGAGCGAGGCCGACCAGCCGTCGGCGGCGTCCCGCACGGTCCGGGCGGTCACGTCGAGCTCGAGGGCGCCCCAGCGGTGCACGACGGCGGCCGGCGCGACGGCCTGCCGCAGCGCCCGGGTCCGCCTGCTCACCGCCTCGATCCGGGCGAGCAGCTCGGCCAGGCTGAACGGCTTGACGACGTAGTCGTCGGCGCCCGCGCGCAGCCCGACCACCCGCTCCGCCTCGCTGTCCTGCGCGGTGACCACGAGCACCCCGCAGGCCGGTTGCTCGCGCAGCCTGCGCACCACCGCGCTGCCGTGGCCGTCGGGCAGGCCCATGTCGACCAGCGCGAGATCGGGAACCTGCTCGTCGATCAGGCCGAGTGCCTCGGTGACGTCGGCGGCACGCACGACGCGGTAGCCCGCACGGAGCAGTGCACGCACCAGCCCACGTGCCACCCGGTCGTCGTCCTCGACCACCAGAATCCGCACGGTTGCAGGGTAGAGAGCGGGGGGTCGGGAGGCACAGCGGGTGATCTCAGCCGGTGCCGGACACGGCGCCGGCGACCCGTTCGAAGTCACGGATCGTGGCGGTCTCCGCACCTCGGAGCCAGAACAGCCGCCGCTGGTAGGGCGGGGCGTCGCGGATCGGCACGTAGATCACGTCGGGACGGACGTAGTGACTGGTGAACTGGGCGGACACCGGATAGGTGCCGATACCGGCGCCGATCAGCGCGAGCATCTCCTGGGTGGTGTCGAACACCGGACCGCGCTCGACCGGCCTGCCGTCGGCGGTGTGGCTCGGGACGAGCTCGTCGTCCCAGTAGGCGGGGATGGTGGGCGGCGTGCGCAGCACGGTGGTGCGCGCGAGATCGGCGAACGACACCGACGCCCGGCGGGCGAACCGGTGCCGGGCGGGCACCGCCAGCAGCTGCCCCTCCTCGGTCAGCACCCGGCCGGCCCGCAGCAGTGCCTGCTCCGCGCCGCGGGCGGGCACCGTGGCGAGTGCGAGATCGACCTCGCCGCCGCGCAGCAGCGCGAACCCCTGTCCGAACTGGATCTCCCGGAGCCCGACGTCGACGCCGGGATGCCCGGCCCGGAACGCCTCGGCCACGTCGAGCACGAACCGGCCCGAGGCGGCTCCGATGAACCCGACCCGCAGCGTCGACCGCGCCGCACCGGCGGTCGCCCTGGCCAGCGCGACCGCGTCCAGGATCTGCCGGTGGGCCGGCCGGAGGTCCTCGGCCAGCCGGGTGCCGAGCGGGGTGAGCCGCACCCGGCGGCTGGTGCGCTCGAACAGCGCACCGCCGATCCGCCGCTCGAGTGTCCGGATCGTCCGGCTGACCCGTGAGGTGGACACCCGCAGCGACTCCGCGGCCCGCCCGAAGTGCAGCTCGTCGGCGACCGCCAGGAAGACCTCGATGTCCCGCTGTTCCACCGGCACGCGCCCCCGTTCGTGAACCCTGGCGCCGTCGATCGTTGCGCACTCGGTGGTTGTTCGGCACCGGCGCGCCGTCGAGGGTGGTCAGGTGACCGAGCTGAACCGGCTGCGGCCGGGCGACCTCCGGCCGGCCCCGGTGGTCCTGCTGCCGGTGGCCGCACTGGGCACCGGGCTGCTGGCCGGGGTGTACCTGGACTGGGCCCACACGGTGATGCCCGCACTGCGGACGACCGGCGACCGCACCTTCGTCGCGGCCCAGCACGCGCTGGACGCCGCGATCCTCACCCCGCTGTTCCTGCTGCTGTTCCTGGGCGCGCCGGCGGCGACCGGCGCTGCGGCGGTGCTCGCCCGCAGCCGGCCCGGCCGTCGGCTGCCGGCGCTCGTCCTGGTGGCGTTCGGCCTGCACCTGGCCGCGTTCCTCATCACGGTCGCGGTCCACGAACCGCTCAACCTGGTCGTCCGGGGCGGCGGCGCACCGGGGCAGGCGGCCGATCCGGCGGTCCTGCGGGCCGCCTTCGACGAGGCCCGGTGGGCCGGCTGGCACGTCGTCCGCACCGTCCTGACGGTCACCGCGTTCGGCTGCCTGCTCCGCGCGCTCGTCGTCGCCGGGAGGTCGCCCGGCGGGACCCGCCGATGACGGCCGCGACGTCGTTCGTCGGGCGGTCCGCCGAGCCGGCCGCGCTGCGCGCCCTGCTGGATCGCCACCGTCTCGTCACCGTGACCGGGCCGGGCGGTGTCGGGAAGACCCGGCTGGCCCGGCAGGCCCTCGCGGCTCGCCCGGGGGATCCTGCGTGCTGGGCCGATCTCGGGTCGGCCGGCACCCCGGAGCGGGTGGCGCAGGTGGTGACGGCGGCCGCCCGGGTACCGGTCGGACCGGGTGGTGACGCGCTCGACGCACTGACGACGTGGCTGCGCGCGCGCCGTGCGCTGGTCTGCCTGGACACCTGCGAGCACCTCCTGGACGCCTGCGCCCGGCTCGTCGCGGCCCTGCTGCGGACCTGTCCGGAGGTGACGGTGCTGGCCACCAGCCGGGAACGGCTGGGGCTGCCCGGCGAACAGGTGCGGCCGGTCCCGCCGCTGGGCCCGGACGACGCGGCGCAGCTGTTCACCGAGCGGGCCGCCCTGGTGTGCCCGGACGCGGCCGGGATCGAGCCGGGGGCGGTGGCGGCGATCTGCCGCAGGCTCGACGGCATCCCGCTGGCTGTCGAGCTGGCCGCCGCCTGGACCCGGGTGCTGACGCCGTCGGAGATCGAGGACCGGCTCGACGACCGGTTCGAGCTGCTCGTCGACGGCCCGCGCGGGGTGCACGACCGGCACCGCACCCTGGCCGCGTCCATCGGGTGGAGCCTCGACCTGCTCGAACCCGCCGACCGGCGGCTGCTGCGCCGGCTGTCGGTGTTCGACGGTGGGTTCACGGCCGAGGCGGCCACCGCGGTCTGCGGCGGCACGCTCGCCGGGATCGGGCGGCTCGCCGACCGGTCACTGGTGCTGGTCGAGAGGCGGACGGCGACCCGGTTCCGGCTGCTCGACTCGGTCCGCGCGTACGCGTTGCGCGAGCCGGGGGAGGGGCCGGCAGCGGCTACGGCGCTGCGCGGGCGCCACCTCGACCACTACGTCGCGTTCGCCGAGGCCGCCGCCGCGCTGCGGGAACGTGACCGGGACCGGTGGCGGACCGTCCTGCTGGCCGAGCGCGACAACCTCCGCGCAGCGCTCGAGTGGGAACTGTCCCGGCCGGGGCCGGGGCCGTCGGCCGGGCACCTCGGCGGCCTCGACGTCCTCGGCGACACGGTCGCCGACCTGGCATGGTCCACTGGGTCCCGCGGCGATCTGGCGACGGCCCGGCGGATGATCGACCCGGTCGTCGCCGCGGCCGGTGCCGCCGCGCCCGGCTCCGCCGTCCTGCGCCGGTTCTCGCTGGTGGCGGGCACGGTGCAGCGGTGGGCCGGGGAGTACCGGGAGGCCGTCCGGTCGCTCGGGGCCGCGGCCGGCCCCGCCGCCGCGCAGGACGACGACCCGGTCGTCGCGCAGGCACTGCCCGGGCTCGCCGCCGCGCTGCGCGGGCTCGGCCGGGACGACGAGGCCCGCGCGCACGCCGAACGCGCGCTGCGGCTCGCCGCGGCCCTGGACCTGCCGCACGTTCGTGCGGACGCCCTCGACGAGCTGGCCCACATCGCCCGTTCCCCGGCGGCCGCCGGGAACCTGCACCACCGCGCGCTGGAGGTGCGGGTGGCGGCCGCGCTGTGGACGTGCGCCGTCTCCTCCTACGACGCGCTCGCCCGGCTCGCGGCGCCCGGTGCCCCGCTGCGGGCGGCCCGGGTGATCGGCGCCTGCGACGCCGCCCGTGAGCGCGTCGACCGGCCGCGGACACCGGCCGAGCGGCCGGGGCACACGGCACTGCTCGCCGGGTTGCGCGCCGCGCTCGGGCCGGCCGCACTGGCGACCGCGACGGCCGAGGGCGCTGCGCTGTCCCGGGACGAGCTGCACGCCTACCTGAACCGGTCGCGCGGCCCCCGGCGCCGCCCGGCGCCCGGCTGGGACGGGTTGACCCGGGCGGAGCGCGAGGTCGTCGCGCTGGTCGCCGACGGGCTGACGAACCCGCAGATCGGGGTGCGGCTGTTCATGAGCCGGTCCACGGTGAAGACCCACCTGGCCCACGTGTTCGCGAAGCTGGCGGTCACCAGCCGCGCCGAGCTCGCCGCCGCAGCCGTCCGCCGGTCCGGTTCCGGCCGGGTCGCGTCCGGCGGGTGAGCCGCCGGCCCGGTCCTCCCGCCCGGTTCGCGCCGGCCGGCGCTCGCGCACCGCGGCCGCCGGACCTCACCGGGCCAGGTCGTCCGGGTGGCCGGCGTCGAGCCGGGCCCACTGGACGATCGGCCGGCCGTCGCGTCGCCAGCCGTCGGAGTTCTCCCCGTCGCCCCACGGCCGCGGCCAGCCGTCCGGCGAGTCCTCCCAGAGCTCCTGACGCCCGAACACCGTCATGTCCAGCAGCCCGTGGGTGGGTGTCATGACCTCCACCCCGCGACCGCCGGTGTAGTACGTCTCGAACACCCGCCCGCCGTCGCGGACGTAACAGACCAGGTGGTGGCGCTGCCAATCGCGACCCTCCAGGAGCTCCGGGGCCGTCCGCTCGACCGAGTACCACGGCATGTCCAGCCCCAGGAAGTCCCGGTACCGGATGCTCTCCGGGTACGGCCCCTTGCAGAAGGTGGCGTAGGTGACGTCGCGGGAGTGGAGGTAGGAGAGCTCGCGGACCTGGCTGTTGAAGAACGTGCAGCCCTCGCACTGCTCCGTCGCGGTCCGGCCCGGCCACCAGGCGTGGAAGTAGGCGACGAGCTGCCTGCGCCCCTCGAAGACGTCGAGCAGCGTGACCGGCCCGTCCGGCCCGACGACCTCGATGCCCGCGTCGACCTCGACCATCGGCAGCCGCCTGCGGGCCGCGGCGATCGCGTCGCCCTCGTGGGTGTGCGCCTTCTCCCGGGCGAGCAGCGCGTCGCGGGCCGCCCTCCAGGTCGCCCGGTCGACCACCGGGGGGAGACCCGCACCGGGTGCCGGGTCGTTCTGCTCGTGGTCGGTCATCGTCGTCGCCTCCGTGTGCTCGTGGCGAGATGTCCGGGACGGCCCCGACCTCGTGAGCCCTGTCGTGCGCCCTCTCGTGAGTCCGGCCGTGTTCCCGGCCGTGGTCGTGGTCGATCCCGCCGAACCCGCCCCGCGTCCGCGTCCCCGCCCGTCTGTCTGTCCGTCCGTCCGTCCGTCCGTCCGTCCGGACATCGTCGTTACGGGTGCCGGGCCGAGCATCGGCCATCCGGCCGATGGACCGGCCGCTGCTTCGGTGGAGTCGGGACCGGGAGGAGGTCTGCGCCGACCGGGCCGCGCCCGCGGTCGAACCGGTGCGAGCCGTGCCGGTCGCCGGGCCCGCGGCGACCGCGGTGTCCACGGCGGTGCCGACCGCGGTGTCGTTGTTCCCGGTCGGGCCGCTGCCGGGCGTGGTCGGGGCCCGTGCCGGTCGTCGCGCCGACGGCGATGTTGGTGGTTCCGGTCAGGCGTAGCGCGGTGATCGCGAGGTTCCGCAGGGCGGCCATGACCTGGGGACCGGCTGCTGTGCGGGTCTGGGAGCGACCCTCGTCGAAGGAGACAGCACGGACCCAGTGCAGCCGGTTCTCGATGCTCCGGTGCCCGCGGATCCAGCGGGCGAGCAGGACAGGGTCAGCCTGGAACGTGGTCAGGCTGGTGATCGCGTAGACGGTCGTGGTCTTCCATCGTCCGCCCGGGCGCAACGGTCGACGCCGGCGGATGACTCTGATGGCTTGGGCGGCGTGCGGGACGAACTCTCCGCCCCGGTCCGGGTACCGGTCCAGGCAGAGCACGCTGATCGTGTGGGTCTCGACCCGCCCGTGGCCACGAGCCCGCTGCTGGGCGGCCGGCCCGGTCATCGTCCAGGGCAGCGCGCGCAGCCGGGTCAGCAGCGTGGGCTGGTTGGCTTTGACCGTCATCAGGAAGTGCCCGCCGCGTTCGCGCAGGTAGCGGGCATGGGTGCGCTGAGTGTGCAGCACGTCGGCGGTGATCAGCACACCGTTCAGGTCCAGTCCGGTGAGAAGACCGGGGACCGCGGTCGGCTCCTCGGACTTCGCGTCGACCCCGACGTGAGCCGGCACCGCACCACTGCTCTGGTCGATCACCGACACCAGGTGCGTCCGCCGCTCCTCACGACGGGCCCCGCGCAGAGACTTGCCGTCCAGCGCCCAGACCGGGCGCTGCTGCCGGGCGGGCAGACCCGGATCGGCGGGCAGGGTCGCGAGTTGCGCGGCCGCCCACCGGTGCAACGCGTCTTCGACCGCGGTCGGGTCGAGCTGGTGGAGCAACCTGCGGATGGCCGACTCGTGCGGGGCGACCGATCCAGCGCCGAGCAGGTCGAGCACGGACCGTCCGGTGTCGTGGGCGTACTCGGCGATCGCGACGAACGAGCGAGCACCGGCCAGGACTGCGCATGCGCTGATCAGCAGGACGGTGAGCACGCCGTGGCGCACGCCGCGGGCGGCGCGCGGGTCGGGGATCCGGGCCAGGGCATCGAGCAGCGACAACGCCGTCCGTTCTGGATCGATCTCGGCGGTCACCTCATCGATGACGGTGTCCGGTGCGATCAGGGCGGCAACGATCGGGGGGATGACACGGCGGGCACGGCTTCCTGACGGTGATCAAGGCTTCGACACCCTGATGATCACGCCGGGACCGTGCCCGCGCCCGCATCTCTAGCCTGCGTGTCACCGCAGCTCAGCGTCTGTCCCTGCGACTTTGCCGGGGCCCTGGGAGGTGACCGACGCGATCGACCCGGAGCTGATCGCCGATATCGGGCGTCGCCGTCAGGAACTCGGCGCCGAGTGAACCCAGCTCACCGAGCACCTCGAAGCGGTGCGGACAGTGCAAGTGCAACAGCCCAACCCCGCACTGCTCGACCTGCTGCCTGTCGGCCGCTGTGACCTCGACCAGCTCCCCGAGCCGCTGGCACGGCGCCTGTTCGAGGTACTGCGGCTCGAAGCACACGTCGACAAGATCAGCCGGAGTGTGCGGGTGCGGATCACACTGACCGGGAACACCCTGCAGACCGCCCACGCTGCCAGCATCGAGGCCCTGAACAGCGCGCCTGACCAGGCAACAGGCGGTGCAGACAGTCCCGGAGGTGACGGAACCGGTGACCGGTTCCCATCCTTGAAGTGCCCCCGGCAGGACTCGAACCTGCGACCACGGCATTAGAAGGGCCATGCTCTATCCACCTGAGCTACGGAGGCTGCGCGCACCGTCACCAGCGGCGCGGCGCGCGGTTCCAACCGTAGCGACACGGGCAAGCGATCACCCGTCCGACGTCGCCCCGCGGGCCGCCGCGAGCCGCGTTCCGCCATCCGTACGGTTGAAGCAGGCGCGAACAGGGCCTCGCCTGCGACGCTGACGGACGGTCACGTCCATACTGTCCCCATGGTTCTGGGACTGCGATCCGCGATCGGGTCGGATGTAGGTCGCCGCCGGACGTCGAACCAGGACTCCGGCGCGACGACCGGCCGGCTCCTGATCGTGGCCGACGGGATGGGCGGTCACGCCCACGGCGAGATCGCGAGCGCGATGACGGTGTCGGCGTTCACCGAGCTGGACGCACGGTTGCCCCAGGACCTCGGCGACATCGATCTTGCCGCCGAGATGACGGCCGCCCTGGTCGACGCGACCGACCGGCTGTCCCGGCGGGCGGGGGAGGACCCGGACACCCGCGGGATGGGGACGACGGTGGTGTCGCTGCTGCTGACCGGCGACCAGCTCGCGCTGGCGCACATCGGCGACTCGCGCATCTACCGGCTCCGCGACGGCGGGCTGGCCCAGCTGACCCACGACCACACGATGGTCCAGCAGCTCGTCGACCAGGGGCAGATCACCGCCGAGGAGGCCGCCCACCATCCGCGCCGCTCGGTGCTGATGCGGGCGCTGAGCACCGACCACGCCCCGGAGCCCGATCTCGACCGGATCGACATCGTCGAGGGCGACCGGTTCCTGCTCTGCTCGGACGGCGTGACCGCCGTGCTCGACGACGCCGTGCTCCTGAGCGAGCTCGCCGCCGACGCGGACCCGGCGGAGATCGTGCAGCGGCTGATCGACCTCGCGAACGAGGGTGGCGGGCCGGACAACATCACCGCGATCGTCGCCGACGTCGTCGAGCTGCCGGAGGACGCGGACCGGACGCAGGAGGTCACCGTCGCGGGCGCGGCCGCGGAGATCACCACCCTGAACTGACACCCGCGCGGGCGACCGGCGGGTGTGCAGCGTCGGGCGTCGGCGGTAGCGCCCGGCCGTACTGCGCGTGGGGTCGTGTCGCCGGCCGCACCGTGGGGCCGTGTCGTCGGGCCGCAGCTGGCACCCGATGCGGGCCCTCACCGGCGGGCGAC
The DNA here is from genome assembly GCF_040645415.1 of Pseudonocardia sp. NPDC046786. Lineage (NCBI taxonomy): Bacteria > Bacillati > Actinomycetota > Actinomycetes > Pseudonocardiales > Pseudonocardiaceae > Pseudonocardia > Pseudonocardia sp. NPDC046786. Next base: position 121,849 of record NZ_JBEYYF010000021.1, read on the forward strand.
GATCCGCCGCAGCCGGACCCGGTGCGCCGCGGACCGATGGGCGACCAACCCGGCCCGCGCCGACGCCGGTAGCTCGGGCGGATAGACACCCGCGGCGCACAGATCGGCGACCGCCACCGGCCGGTCCTCGGCCGCCCCGTCGAGGGTGAAGTCCAGCCGGTCGTCGGCGAGCACGGCGAAATCCGCCGACGACGCCAGCCACTCCGGGTGTTCGACGGCCGAGCGGTGCCGCCAGGACGCCCGCACCGCGCGGCGCAGCTCGCCCCCGCGCCAGCCGAACGACGCAGGCACCGGCAGCAGGACCGAGAGCAGGCCGTGCGGCGCGAGGACCCGCCGGAGCTCGGCGAAGAGCCCGCTCATGTCGTGCAGCAGGGGCAGGAGCAGCGGCACCGCGATCCGGTCCACCGAGCGGGTCCGCAGCGGCAGGGCGAGCGGACGGGCCCGGACGACACCGAAGGCGCCGTCGCCCGCCTCGAGCGCGATCCCGTCCTGGACGAGCGTGGCCCGCACCCGACTGGTCGCCCCCGGGGACCGGCACCACTGGGCGGCCGTCGGACCGTTGCCGGCGCGCAAGCGGTGCAGGACGGGATCGAGGACGTCTCCGGCGGTCGGCACGCGGGCAGTCTCGCGCAGCGCCGGGCCGGTTGGTGTCCGGCACGGCGGGCGGCGCCGTACCGCCGGTGATCGTGGTGTGCCCCAGCCGGTACCCGCCGGGTGCGGCCGGCGGACGGGCGCCGACCGTTCGTCGGCCGCCCGGCCCGCGCCGGACGGTCGGAAAAAGATTCTCGACGACGGACGGGCGCCGGAGCGCAGGACGAACGACGTCCCCATCGGACTTCGCGACCATCGCTCGTCGCCTGCCCTTGCGCGATCGGTGCTGGTCAATCAGGATGCAGGGAGAGCCGGACGGGGTGACCGTTCGTCGCACGGCCGGCTCGGGTCCACCTGGTGGCCCTGCGCCCTCTCCGGAGGGTTTGCGCAGGTCAGCAGGTGTTTGGGACCCCGGTTTGACGCGCCCGGACACCGTGGCGTAACTTAGTTCCTGTCAGCGAGTGAGCCGGACAGAACGGGCCGCAGTGCCCGGTCAACAGGCCCCGTTGGCCAGATGGTCCCCCCGGTGGGTGTCCGAGTTTCTCGGGTGTTTATGGTGGTGGGGTCGAGGCGATCCGCCTTCGGATCCGGTTGTGAGGCCGGTGGTGTGGTGCGGGTGTCTTTTGAGAACTCAACAGTGTGTCGAGCTATTTATTGTTTTGGCGTTTTTGTGCCAGTTTGTTTTTGCCATGGTTCGGTCGGCCTCG